>NZ_JEXG01000003.1:0-160147 GCF_000581275.1 Acinetobacter sp. 809848 | reverse complement strand
TTATTTTGCGAACAAATATTGGGGCAAAATGGCGGGTTTTATGTCTGGCTGGAACTATTGGGTACTCAATGTACTCGTCTGTATGGCAGAACTAAGCGCAATTGGTCTTTACATTCAATATTGGTGGCCGCAAATCCCGACGTGGGCATCTGCTTTAGCCTTCTTTGTCTTAATTAATGGCATTAATTTGCTACACGTTAAGTTTTTTGGCGAAATGGAATTTTGGTTTTCTATTGTCAAAATCTTAGCGATTCTTGCAATGATTGGCTTTGGTTCATATCTACTTGCAACAGGCACAGCAGGTCCACAGGCAAGCATTTCAAACCTCTGGGCACTTGGCGGTTTCTTCCCGTTTGGTGTTGAAGGCTTAGTCATGGCAATGGCAGTCATTATTTTTGCTTTCGGTGGTATTGAGCTTTTCGGTATTACTGCAGCTGAAGCACGTGACCCTGATAAAACTTTACCTAAAGCTGTGAATCAAATTATTTACCGTATTTTGATTTTCTATATTGCGACGCTTTTTGTTTTATTCTCGCTGTTCCCATGGAACCAAATGGCACAAGGCGGAAGCCCGTTTGTGATGGTATTTGCTTCTTTAGATAGCCAAGGAATTGCAACGTTATTAAACTTTGTGATTTTGACTGCTGCTGTTTCAGTTTATAACGGGACAAGTTATTGCAGTAGCCGTATGTTGTTAGGCCTTGCGCAACAAGGAAATGCACCAAAAGTATTTGCACGTATTAATAAACGCGGTATTCCAACCAATGCAGTGATCCTTTCTGCGGCAGTCACTATTTTATGTGTACTGTTAAATTATATTTTCCCTGAAAAAGCATTTGGTTTACTCATGATGCTGGTGGTTGCAGCGATTGTAATTAACTGGGTTGTAATTTCATGGACGCATTTAAAATTCCGCAAATATATGCAGCGCCAAGGGCAAACAACGAAGTTCCCAAGCTTTATGTATCCGTTTAGCAACTATCTATGCATACTGTTTATGCTGGGTATTTTGGTCGTGATGTCTTTAACACCAGATATGCGTGTTGCGGTCATGATGATTCCTGGCTGGATCTTGTGTTTGATGGTGGCTTACCAATTTAAACGCCGAAAATTAAAAGCTGAGCAGTCTGTACCTGCCTTAGAAGCAGATATTTAATAAATTATTGAGTTGTATCTAAAAAGGACGTCTGACAGGCGTCCTTTTTTTATTTTTAAAATTTAGCAACAGAAATTAAAGGATTTTATTATTGTTATAATATAACATTTCATTAATTTAATGATGAGCAATTTTCCCATTTTTGGTGAAGATAGAGCATATTTATGAAGCGTTATTTCGGTTTAATTTTCTTATCTCTCACAGCATGTAGCATTCAAACACCCAAGCCAACAACCCCTCTGCATACCCAAACACCTTTACCTCAACCTACAAAACCAGTGGTCAAAATAAAGTCTCAACCCGAGGCGTATGTTGCGTGGTTAGCTTCAGCAGACCATCGACAGGCTGTACAAGCTTACAAGCAATTTCTTAAGCAAAAAGGGCTTGCCAATTTAGTTCCAGACCATGAATTATTAAGCTCAGCTCGCGATTGGCAAAAATGTGGAGTTGAGCCTTACGCGGTGCCACCACGGGAGATTTGGTCCAATATTGTTCCGACGCTTAGCATTTTAAAAGCGTTAGTTGAGGATGGCGTAATTAATGATTTTGAAGTGACTTCGGTCTACCGGGCGTTGTCTCTAAACCGCTGTGCAGGTGGTGCTGATGCTTCTCGACATGTCTTTAATGCAGCGCTTGATTTTAGAATTGGGCCAGAACAGCCCAGCGACTTAGACCAGTTCAATATTCAGCAAACTAAAACCAAACTTTGTCAGTTCTGGGCGACAAAAGGTCAAGCGCTTAAGATGGGACTAGGTGTTTATGCTTCAGGACAAATTCATATTGATAGCCAAGGATTCCGTGCATGGGGGCCTGACCATCACTATAGAACCTCAATTTGTCAGGGACTATAAAAGCAATTTTTTCAACGACTAAGTAAATTGATTTAAATAAAAGCGGAATAAAAACTTGATCAATAGTTATGTTATAACATAACATTATTGTGGTTTAGAAATAGATTACGCCTGTGATCTGGCCATACCTAGATGGCCAGCCATGATCAGTTTAAATATTATTCGAAGAGATCAAGCCATGCGCACTGCAATCGCCAACTCATTTGCCAAGCTTCCCGTCACTGTTTTATCAGGCTTTTTAGGTGCAGGAAAAACCACATTACTCAACCATATTTTAAATAATCGTGAAGGCCGCCGTATTGCCGTGATTGTCAATGATATGTCTGAGGTGAATATTGATGCTGCATTAGTACGTGAAGGTGGGGCAGAGCTTTCAAGAACGGATGAAAAGCTGGTTGAAATGAGTAATGGCTGTATCTGTTGTACGCTACGAGAAGATTTATTGGTTGAGGTGAGACGTTTAGCCGACGAAGGGCGCTTTGACCAATTGGTGATTGAGTCAACTGGCATTTCTGAACCGCTGCCTGTGGCAGAAACCTTTACCTTTGAAGATGAAGATGGAAACTCACTCAATGAGTTCGCTCGACTCGACACCATGGTCACGGTAGTCGATGCTTTTAACTTCTTTAAAGATTACAGTTCAGTTGACTCACTGCAACAACGTGGCGAATCATTAGGTGAGCAAGATGAAAGAACTGTAGTCGATCTTCTCATTGATCAAATCGAGTTTTGTGATGTGATTGTGCTGAATAAAATTGATTTGATTGACCAAGCTCAGCAAGACCAGCTTATCGCCATTTTAAAAACATTAAACCCGCGTGCCCGAATTGAAATTGCTCAATTTGGAAAGATTGCCTTAGATAAAATTTTAAATACGCAATTATTCGATTTTGATGAAGCCGCACAAGCACCGGGCTGGTTAAAAGAGTTACGCGGCGAGCATACGCCAGAGACTGAAGAGTATGGAATCAGCAGCTTTGTTTACCGCGCTCGCCGACCTTTCCATCCAGAGCGTTTTTATGATTTGGTTCAGGCTGAATGGCCGGGAGTCGTGCGTTCTAAAGGCTTTTTCTGGTTGGCTGCTGAACCGACATTGGCTTATTCATGGTCACAAGCGGGAGCAATGGCTCGACATGGCTTGGCAGGTTATTGGTGGGCCGCCGTTGCAGAAGAAGACTGGCCGAGTGACCTAGCCAGCATTGAACAAATTAAGAAAAACTGGGATGCCCGCACAGGTGATGCGCGTCAGGAACTGGTTTTAATTGGTATGCAAATGGATGAGCAAGCGTTAATACAGCGCTTAGATCGTTGCTTGTTAAGCGATGAAGAAATGGCTTTAGGGCCACAAGTTTGGCAGAGCTGGTCTAACCCTTTTAAACAAGAAGATGAAACCATGTTGATCGCTTAATTAAATAAGCCCCTATTTTAAAGGGGCTTATTTTTATGATTTGTCTTTAATAAAAACCTTTCGAATGTAGCTGTTAAGCGGTGTGGAATAATATTTTTCAATCGCTGCGCTGATGATAAAAGTCAGAACCAAATAGCCAATTAAAAGCATAATTTTGATGCTAGAGTCGGTTTGAGCAGGAATAAACGCAACTTTCATAAGGCCCAATACAACCAGATGAAACAAATAAGTTTCGTAACTTCTTTGCCCTAACCAGACCATCACTTTGGTAAATAAGTTATGCGCTTGCGTTTCGGAAGGATGCTGAAAACACAAAATAAGTAAGCCTGTAGCAAAAGCAAATAAGCTGATACCCCATGTACTGACTTCTTTAATTGGTGCATATAAATATAGAGCGGTCATACTCAAAATAATCAACCATGAAAGAGGTTTTTTATAGGACCAATTTGGCTGATATTTATGAGAAAAAATGGCAGTTAAACAGCCCACCGCTATACCATCAAAACTTGAAAAATAATGATATAAATAAGCGCCGCTTTCTTCTCCAAAATGCAGAGATCTAAAATAAGGCCCATATAAAATGACTCCAATTAGCACAGCAATAAAGACCTTATTACTGCGCGTGAGTAGACACAATAATGGAAAAACAAAATAAAAAACTTCTTCCACAGAGAGCGACCACAGCACTCCCAAAGCGTAGTTTACCCAACCGAATTTAATAATCAGGATATTCATCCAGAAGGTTAAAGCTGCAAATATGGTTAAAGGATAAGAGACTTCAATGCCATTCGGTGCTTGGTTCATAAAGGGTTTTAAGTCAAATGAACCGAGTATGCTTACCCCTAAAATGAGTAATATCAGACACGGCAAAATACGCGCTGCCCGGCGGATATAAAAATGCTTGAGGTTAATTGCGGAAAATTGTTTATCTCTTTTTAAAGTGTGATGAGTGATTAAAAAACCCGAAATCACAAAAAACATGGTAACACCATAATTTCCGTTTCTTGCGATGACTGTGCTAAATGCTTCACCTAAGAAATCAAAGCCTAACCATGTATCTTTAAGTTTATAGGGAATATTAAAATGATGTAAAAGAACCAACAGGATAGACATTCCACGCAGAATATCTATTTTATAATTACGCATTCGATGTGCTTCCAGTTTTATTAATATACTGTGTGGCAGAAGAATACTATCGATCAGTTATTTTAAATAAAAATTTTAAGCAGCATTTCGTAAACCAAAAAAGACTACATTTTTGCTTCTTTGAATTGAGCTAAGGCATAGCAGAAATAATTATTAAATAAATATTTATAAAGCATTTATATATTTGAATTTTTCTACATAAAACTTTAAATTAGCTCTTATCGAGCTATGTTTATTTTTTAAACTTTTTAAAATCTATTTAATCCATCAATTAACATGTTGTATGTGGTTGTATATACATAGCATGTCAACTAAAATACTGTTTTTGCCTGCTGCCTTTTTTGAGTAATTAGTTATGCCCAGAACATCAAAACAAGAACATGCTGAGCTTTCGATTGAAGCTGATAGTCCAGTTCCTCTATACCAACGTGTAAAACAGCTGATTTCACAAAAGATTTATGAAGGCTCTTGGGCTGTAAATAAAAAAATTCCTTCGGAAAGTGAACTCGTTAATCAACTCGGTTGTAGCCGCATGACGGTAAACCGTGCGCTACGTGAGTTAACAACAGAAGGCTTACTCGTTCGAATTCAGGGCGTTGGTTCTTTCGTAGCTGAAGGGCAAGGCCGAACTGCACTTTTTCAAATTAATAATATTGCTGATGAGATTATTGCACGAAACCATAAGCACCACGCTGAAGTTTTAGTCCTAGAACAAGTTTATGCAAATGCAGAGCAAAGCGTGTTAATGCAGACTCGTGAAGGGCAAAGATTATTTCATTCGATTATTGTGCATTATGAAAATGATGTACCTGTTCAGGTCGAAGATCGTTTAGTTGATGCAGCACTGATTCCAGATTATTTAGAACAAGATTTTAAAACCATTACCCCGAATGCTTACCTCATGGCAAAAGCACCTGTGTCAGAAGGTGAGCATATTGTTGAGGCCGTTTTAGCATCTCCTCAAGAGTGTAAGTGGTTGAAGATTACTAAAGCTGAGCCATGCTTACTGATTCGCCGTCGTACATGGTCAAATAAACAACTCATTTCAAGTGCGCGTTTGATCTATCCGGGTAGCCGCTACTATCTCGAAGGGAAATTTAACCCATGATTGAATTGATCAGGGCCGATCAATATACAAAAATGCTTTGGAAAAATGGTGCAGGTTTTACTTTAGAAATTGCCAGAAGCCAAGGTGATGCCGACTTTGAGTGGCGTATTTCGATGGCAGATGTGACCACTTCTGGGCCATTTTCGCTATTTCCCAATAAGCAGCGTATTATTAGCGTACTCGATGGACAGGGCATGGTACTGCATGTCGATGATCTTCCTGCCAAAAATCTGAAACAGGGCGATATTTTTGCTTTTGACGGTGAAAGTCAGGTCCAAAGTGAACTGGTAGGCGGTGCAATTCGGGATTTAAATCTAATTTATGATCCTGCAAAGTATCATGTCCGTTTTCAGTGGTTGAATGATGCAGCGGAGCAGGCATTTATCAGTTCGGCAGACCTGATTTTCATTTTTAATCAGGGTAGTGAAACGGAAGTGAACGTTGATGATCATTCCCTTCAGCTTGCTGCTCAAGAAACACTAAAAATTGAGAAAAACGCTGGCGTGACATCGATTAGTTTTCCCAAAAAACAACTCAAAAGTTGCTATGTCATGGAGCTAATTCAACGATAAAACAATATAATTTACTACTTAAAAAGCACGTATCGATTTAAAAGATATGTGCTTTTTTTATGCCTGATATAAAAATAAATTAATTTAATTCATAAGCTTATTCAATTTTATTAAAAAAATATCAGTCACCCTCTTCACGCCGAAAAATATTTGTGTAGTATATGGATGTATATACAAGTTAATACATTACTATACAAATGCAGAAACAAGTGATGTTCTGCTGATGTAAGCTCAAAGGAAGGAGTCCGCCTGTGACAACAATGACAACAAAATTTCGTGATGTAGAAATTCGTGCGCCACGCGGCACTGAATTGACGGCTAAAAGTTGGTTAACTGAAGCTCCATTACGTATGTTGATGAATAACCTTGATCCGGACGTTGCAGAAAACCCGAAAGAGTTGGTTGTATACGGTGGTATTGGCCGTGCAGCACGAAACTGGGAATGTTTCGACAAAATTGTAGATACTTTAAAAAATCTTGAAACTGACGAAACTTTATTGGTTCAATCAGGTAAACCAGTAGGTGTATTTAAAACTCATAAAGATGCACCTCGCGTTTTAATTGCAAACTCAAACCTTGTACCGCACTGGGCAAACTGGGAACACTTCAACGAATTAGATGCAAAAGCTTTGGCTATGTATGGTCAAATGACAGCAGGTTCATGGATCTACATTGGTAGCCAAGGTATTGTACAAGGTACTTACGAAACTTTCGTTGAAGCAGGCCGCCAACATTACAACGGTGATTTAAAAGGCCGTTGGGTGCTTACTGCTGGTTTAGGCGGTATGGGTGGTGCTCAGCCTTTAGCTGCAACACTTGCAGGTGCGTGTTCTTTAAACATTGAATGCCAACAAGCAAGTATCGATTTCCGTTTACGTACGCGTTATGTAGATGAACAAGCGACTGACTTAGACGATGCTTTAGCGCGTATTGACCGCTATACAAAAGAAGGTAAAGCAATTTCAATTGCGCTTCATGGTAACGCTGCTGAAATTTTACCTGAGCTGGTACGTCGTGGTGTACGTCCAGACATGGTGACTGACCAAACAAGTGCACACGATCCACTTAATGGCTACTTACCAGTAGGCTGGACTTGGGATGAATACCGTGCACGTGCGAAAACTGAACCGGAAGCTGTTGTAAAAGCTGCAAAACAGTCGATGGCGAAGCACGTACAAGCGATGCTTGATTTCCAAAAAATGGGTGTTCCAACATTTGACTATGGTAATAACATCCGTCAAATGGCGAAAGAAGAAGGTGTAGCAAACGCTTTTGATTTCCCAGGCTTCGTACCTGCATACATCCGTCCATTGTTCTGCCGTGGTATTGGTCCATTCCGTTGGGCAGCGCTTTCTGGTGATCCAGAAGACATTTATAAAACAGATGCCAAAGTTAAAGAGTTAATTCCTGATGATGAACATTTACATCACTGGTTAGACATGGCACGTGAACGTATTAGCTTTCAAGGCTTACCAGCGCGTATTTGTTGGGTTGGTCTAGGCTTGCGTGCAAAACTTGGTTTGGCATTTAACGAAATGGTTCGTAGCGGTGAATTGTCTGCACCAGTTGTGATTGGTCGTGACCATTTAGATTCAGGTTCGGTTGCGAGTCCAAACCGTGAAACTGAAGCAATGCAAGACGGTTCAGACGCAGTATCAGACTGGCCTTTATTAAACGCGTTGCTTAATACAGCAGGCGGCGCAACTTGGGTGTCTTTACATCACGGTGGTGGTGTAGGTATGGGCTTCTCTCAACACTCAGGCGTTGTGATTGTGTGTGATGGTACAGATGAAGCTGCTGCACGTATTGCTCGTGTACTGACCAATGACCCTGCAACAGGTGTTATGCGTCATGCCGATGCAGGTTATGAAATTGCAATTAACTGTGCGAAAGAGCAAGGCCTACACTTGCCAATGATCACGCAATAAAAATACACGGAAGAACTGGCGGTGCTTTTTGCAATTGTGAAAAGCACCGTCTCAGCAGAATATAGTGCAAAAAATTAGGAAGCCAACATGGAATTATTAATCCAACCGGGAAAACTAACCTTAGCCGATTTACGTCAAGCGTACCTCAACCCGATCAAAGTTAAATTAGATGAAAGTGCTTCATCTGCAATTAATGCAAGCGTGGCTTGCGTTGAGAAAATTGTAAATGAAGGACGTACAGCTTACGGCATTAATACAGGCTTTGGCTTACTTGCTTCAACCAAAATTGCTCCTGAAGATTTAGAAAAATTACAGCGTTCATTGGTTCTTTCGCATGCAGCAGGTGTAGGTGAAGCACTTGATGATGCAATGGTTCGTTTAATTATTCTATTGAAAGCAAATAGCTTGGCGCGTGGTTTCTCTGGTATTCGCCGTAAAGTGATTGATGCTTTGTTGGCTTTAATTAATGCCGAAGTTTACCCACACATTCCACTGAAAGGTTCAGTAGGCGCTTCAGGTGACTTGGCACCACTTGCACACATGTCTTTAGTGTTACTTGGTGAAGGTAAGGCGCGTTATAAAGGTGAATGGTTACCAGCAGTTGAAGCTTTAAAAGTTGCAGGTTTAGAACCAATTTCTTTAGCAGCTAAAGAAGGTTTAGCACTTTTAAATGGTACACAAGTTTCAACGGCTTATGCTTTACGCGGCTTATTTGAAGCGGAAGATTTATTTGCCGCTGCAACTGTTTGTGGTGGCTTAAGCGTTGAAGCAATGCTGGGTTCACGTGCACCATTTGATGCGCGTATTCATGAAGTACGTGGTCAACGTGGCCAAATTGATGTGGCTGCGGCTTATCGTGATCTATTAACAGACTCGAGTGAAATTGCACATTCACACGAAGACTGTAGCAAAGTTCAAGACCCATACTCTTTACGTTGCCAACCACAGGTGATGGGCGCATGTTTAACCCAAATCCGTCAGGCTGCTGAAGTATTAGAAATTGAAGCAAATGCTGTATCTGATAATCCGCTTGTTTTTGCTGAACAAGGTGACGTGATTTCTGGTGGTAACTTCCATGCAGAACCTGTTGCAATGGCGGCTGATAATTTAGCATTAGCAATTGCAGAAATTGGTTCATTGTCTGAACGTCGTATTTCAATGATGATGGACCGTCACATGTCGCAACTTCCACCGTTCTTGGTGGCAAATGGTGGTGTTAACTCGGGCTTTATGATTGCTCAGGTAACCGCTGCTGCTCTTGCAAGTGACAACAAAGCGCTTGCTCATCCAGCAAGTGTTGATAGCTTACCGACTTCTGCCAACCAAGAAGACCATGTATCAATGGCTCCGAATGCGGGTAAACGTCTTTGGTATATGGCTGACAACGTCCGTGGCATTTTAGCTGTTGAATGGTTAGGCGCTTGTCAGGGTCTAGACTTCCGTGAAGGCCTAAAAAGCTCGCCTAAACTTGAACAAGCTCGTAAAATCTTGCGCGCTCAAGTGCCTTACTACAGTGAAGACCGTTTCTTTGCTCCTGATATTGAGCAAGCAAGTGAATTACTCTCAAGCGGCTGCTTAAACGAGTTAATTATTCCAAAACTGCTCCCTAGTTTATCTGAAGTGTGATTGATAAAACGGTCACATGGAGTGGCCGAATCTAACTAAATATCCTCAAGGATTGGAGATTATAATGTCACAAAACTCCACACTACAGCGGGGTTTAAACACCCGCCACATTCGTTTCTTGGCATTGGGCTCAGCAATTGGAACTGGGCTTTTCTATGGTTCGGCAACTGCAATTAAAATGGCAGGGCCTTCAGTATTACTGGCGTATATCGTTGCAGGGATTGCAATTTATATCGTTATGCGCGCATTGGGTGAAATGGCTGTCCAAAACCCTGTCTCTGGTTCATTTAGCCACTATGCATCACAGTACATTGGTCCATTGGCTGGCTTTACGACAGGCTGGACTTATGTTTTTGAGATGATCATTGTGGCGTTGGCTGATGTCACTGCTTTTGGTATTTACATGGGGTTCTGGTATCCCGATGTACCACGGTGGATCTGGATTTTATCCCTGATTATGTTCTTGGGTGCAATTAACCTCATTCACGTTAAAGTCTTTGGCGAACTCGAGTTTTGGCTTTCTATTGTCAAGGTGAGCGCTATTGTTGCCATGATTTTAGGTGGAATCGGTTTAATGTTCTACGGCTTCCATGCTGACCATAGCAGTGTGGTACCGGGTATTCAAAACTTATGGATTTATGATGGCTTTATGCCGCATGGGATTGCAGGCTTAGTTGCATGTTTATCTGTGGTTGTATTTGCTTTCGGTGGTATCGAAATTATTGGTATTACAGCAGGTGAATCACAAGATCCGAAAACCACTTTACCAAAAGCAATTAATGCAGTTCCGGTTCGTATTTTACTGTTTTACGTATTAACCATTTTTGTACTGATGTCGATTTTCCCATGGAATCAAATTGGTAGCCAAGGTAGTCCATTTGTACAGATTTTTGAGAATTTAGGCATTCAATCAGCAGCTACAATTTTAAATATTGTTGTTATTACGGCAGCAGTTTCAGCGATTAATAGTGATGTATTTGGTGCTGGTCGTATGCTTTATGGCATGGCAAACCGTGGTCAAGCGCCTCGAGTTTTTCAGAAATTATCACGTAATGGTGTGCCATGGATGACTGTAGTGGTTATGGCTGGCGTGCTATTAATTGGTGTAGTGCTGAACTACCTGATTCCTGAAAATGTATTCATGATCATTGCCTCAATTGCAACTTTCGCAACCGTTTGGGTGTGGCTCATGATCTTGCTTTCGCAAGTCGCGATGCGCCGTAAGTTGTCTACTGCTGAAATTAAGGAATTGGATTTCCCCGTTATTGGTTGGCCGTATGCTCCTGCGTTTGCAATTGGTTTTATGGTATTCATTTTAGTCATGATGGGGTATTTCCCAGATTCACGCCCTGCAATTTATGTGGGAATCACATGGCTTGTTCTGTTAATGATCGCTTATCGTATTTGGGTCAAACCTCAGCAAAATTCGGGAAAGCAAAATAATTCAATTCCGCAAAATATCGAGATAGAAAGCTAACAAGTCAACTGCCCAATGGTTTAACTATTGGGCAGTTTTGAGGAAAGGCGAATGAAAAAACTTTGGCAAAATTGCCACATTGCGACCATGCAAAATGGGCAATATTCCTACATTGAAGATGCTGCAATCGTCACAGAAGGGCATCTCATTCATTGGATTGGAAAACAACAACAACTTCCTGCCGACACTTATTCCGAAACAGTTAACTTAAATGGCGCTTGGGTAACCCCAGGTTTCATCGACTGTCATACGCATAGTGTTTTTGGTGGCAACCGTAGTGTTGAGTTTGAAAAACGCTTGCAAGGTGTGAGCTATGCTGAAATTGCAGCAAGCGGTGGCGGCATTGCCAGTACAGTGCGTGCAACGCGTGAAGCAAGCGAAGAACAATTACTAAGCTCAGCACTTAAACGTATTCGTTGTATGCAACAAGACGGTTTAACCACCATCGAAATTAAGTCTGGCTACGGACTCAATTACGAAAATGAACGCAAAATGCTGCGTGTCATTCGTCAAATTGGTGAAGCTTTACCAATGACGGTAAAAAGCACTTGCTTGGCTGCACATGCGTTACCGCCAGAGTACAAAGACCAAAGCGATGCTTATATCGAGCATATCTGTACAGAAATGTTGCCTAAACTGCATGCGGAAGGTTTAGTCGATGCAGTTGATGCATTTTGCGAGCATTTAGCATTTTCACCTGCTCAGGTCGAACGTGTTTTTAAAACGGCACAATCTTTGGGTCTACCCGTTAAGCTCCATGCTGAGCAGCTTTCATCACTAGGCGGTTCAAGCTTGGCAGCACGTTATCATGCTTTGTCAGCCGACCATTTAGAGTACATGGCTGAAGATGATGTTAAAGCCATGGCAGAGTCGGGCACGGTTGCTGTGTTATTGCCGGGCGCGTTTTATTTATTACGTGAAACACAATATCCACCGATTGAAAGTCTCATTAAACATGGCGTGCGTATCGCGCTGTCGAGTGATTTAAATCCGGGTACATCTCCAGCACTTTCTTTACGTTTAATGCTCAACATAGGCAGTACACTTTTTCGCTTAACGCCTGAGCAAGCATTAGCGGGTGTCACCATTCATGCTGCACAAGCGCTCGGTTTAGAGCAAACACACGGCAGTTTAGAGCAGGGTAAAGTCGCTGACTTTGTGGCTTGGGATATTGAGCATCCATCTGAAATAGTTTACTGGCTGGGCGGAGATTTGCCTAAGCGAGTCGTTCAGCATGGACAAGAAGTTATTTTTTAGACGGTGGCATATGAATCACACATTTAAATGGCAAGGCCGCCATGATGGCGAGGGTGAAGCACACCAACGTATTCACCATATCATGAACAAAACCCAACCTGCTGAATTTGCCCTGATTGGTTTTAGCTCTGATGAAGGCGTGAAACGTAACAAAGGCCGAGTCGGCGCTGCTGATGCACCAGATGCGATTCGTACACAACTGGCTAATTTACCGATTCATCGTCCAGTCAGTATTCTCGATTTGGGTACAGTGACCTGTGAATCTGAGAATTTAGAGCAAGCGCAAACCGAGTTGGCAGAGCAAGTCGCAAATAGCTTACAAAATGGTTTAAAACCGATTGTATTGGGCGGTGGACATGAGGTTGCCTTTGGCAGCTTTAGTGGTCTGTTCCACTATGTACAAGCCCACGCGCCAGATAAAAAAATAGGCATTATTAATTTTGATGCCCACTTTGATTTACGTGAAGCTGAACATGCCACCTCTGGAACACCATTTTTACAGGCAGCTCGACTTTCAGAACAGCATCAAAAACAATTTAATTATTTATGTATTGGGGTCGCCAACCATGCCAATACTAAAGTTTTGTTTGATACAGCCGATGCGCTGAATTGTTCATATTTAAGAGATCATGAGGTTAATATTTTTAACCTAAACAACGTGCTCGCGGCGGTTGATGCTTTTATTGAAAAAGTAGACTGTTTGTACATTACGATTGATTTAGATGTCTTCGCGGCTGCGGTTGCCCCGGGGGTCAGTGCGCCAGCCGTAAAAGGAATTGATTTAGCCACTTTTGAAGCAATTTTTAAGCATATTCAAGAGACTGGCAAAATCAAACTTTTAGATATTGCCGAGTGCAATCCAAAATTTGATTTGGACAATCGAACAGCAAAACTGGCTGCGTATATTGTTTATCAATACTTCTTTAATTAATAAGTTAAAGAATATACTTTTGAGTCAGGTCTTTACTTAAGGCCTGACTTAAAAGAGTGTAAAAAATAATGAACTAGAAGAATAGCCCGATAGGAATGATTGATTCTGGTCTAGGAGGATTGTCTCTATTTATTAAGCACATTCGGCAGACCCTTCCTAATGAAGATATTATTTCCTTTGCAGACTCGAAATATATTCCCTATGGAGATAAAAATAGCGATTGGATTGTTTCAAGAAATACCTACTTAATCTCAAATCATTATAAATAACGGGAAGTACAAAACGATTATTGTTGCTTATAATATAATGACTGCGGGAGCGATTGAAACGACTAGAGCGCAAAATTAGTATTCCACTTATTGCTGCTATATAACCTGCGGTAAAACTAGCTGTAGGAATAACCTTAAGTAAATATATTATCGTTTTGGCAACTGAAACCAGCGTTAAAGGAAAAAATTTAGAAAATTTAATTGAAACTTACGCAAAAGATATCAAAGTGTCTTTACTGCCCTGTATTGGCCTGGCCGAAAAAATTGAAAATACTAAAGCACACACTGCTGAAGTTAAAAGCTATTTAAAAATATTTTGGATTCTCTGTTAGGACAAAAGGTTGATATGATCCTAGCAAAATAATGGACACAAAGTCCCTCTAAAGCTAACTACGGAGATATAAGAAATGGCGAAACGCTTTAGCACTGAATTTAAGCAACAAGCGATAGAGTATGTGCTGGCAAATTCACATGAACCATTAGCTGCCATAGCTAGGAAGTTGGGTGTGGGTTATTAAACGCTAGATAAACGGGTACGTGATACGTGAAATAAAAGTGGCTGGTGCCAGCAAACGACAACTAACACCAGAGCAACAACGTATTCTGGATTTAGAAAAAGAAGTCAAACAGCTTAGTGAAGCGAATGATATTCTAAAAAAACGCATGTGTACTTTCTGACCGCAGATCAAACTTCGAAAAGTACACGGTAATTGCGGATTTAACGATGAACAAGAAAGTCACTATCTCTTCAGCCTGTAGATGTTTAGCTGTCAGCGCTGCTGGTTATTATGCTTGGCGCAAGCGACGAGTTGATAATGCTCAGAAATATAAGGATTTAAAAGCAGTATATTAGCAACCTCATGCTCGTTTGGGCGCACCGTCATTGGTTTATGACATGCATGATCTGGGCTACAGCATGAGTGAACGTATGGTAGGAAGAATGCTTAAACATCTTGGGTTATGCAGTAAGATTTCATGCAAATATAAGCATACGACAGATTCAAATCATCGTTTGCATACAACTCCCAATTTATTGGATCGCCAATTTACAGCCACAAAACCGAATCGGGTTCGGGTATAGACAACAGACATTACATATATTTGGATCAAAGAAGGTTAGTTGTATTTATGTGTGATGCTGGATCTATTTAGCCGTCGTATTGTAGGAGGCAAACCAGCCATAGAATAGACCAATTTAAGGTCTATGAGGACACTAATTTGCCATCACACGATACGACGAATGAAAAGTGCTTTTGTAAAAAAGGCACTTTGTCGAATTATTTTATTTGTTTTCTATAAACATAATCATTATCTTCTTCATGAGTTTTTATAAAACCTGATTTCTCGAGAATTTTTATAGAAAATATGTTTCTAGGATCAACATAACTTTCTAGGTACTGCACATTATCTTTTTCTTTTAAAAAATTTTCAAGCCATTGCAAAGCAGAATATCCATAACCTTGGTTCCAATATTTTTTATAAATTACATAACCTACATAAGCTTTTTTTTCATTTTTTAATACTGTAGCTTGAATTGTACCAATTGGGTAATTTTTATGAAAGTCACTATATATTATCCAGTTCATCCACTCTTCGTTCGGATTATGAGATCCATCTATTAAAGATTGATACCTATTTCTCAATTGTTGTATATTCTCATACTTAACATCTGGAATATACAAATATAATTCATCATCCTGCAGGTAATTAAAAGTATTTTCTGCATCACTGATACTCAATAAAAATACATTTAAACTATTCATGATAAAACCTCATTAATTAAAAAAATTTATATATAAATAGATTATATAATTCAAAATGAAGATTTGAATTTTTATCATCAAATAATTTGTCATTAAAATTTAATGGTTGATTAAACAAAAATAATCTTTTTAGAGGATCTTCTTTAATTATTAAAGAAATATCATTTAAGCTTAGAATGAGATCATCATTTAAATTGAGGGATCCATCATTAAACTTTTTAAGTATAAAAATATTCTTATTAATTCTATATTTATTATCTCTTATTGCTTCGGTGAAATAATTGTTTCTTTCGACTAAGTAGTTATCTATTAATAAATAATCAACATCAAATTTTTTTAGATACCAATCTATTGCTTGATTATAATTTTCTATAATAGGCTCATCTGGACCATTGAAAGATGTGTTAACTAATACGCCAAAACCTGTTATTTCTTTAAATTTTGTTATTAAATCATATAACCAAGGATCATCTTCATAATCTAGCGTTTGGCATCTTGTCGTATTATCTGGATGTTCTAAAGCTGGCATTTTTCTTAGATTACTATCAGATATATTATATGAGAACGTCATCCAAGAGCTATTTAAGGGACCGTGAAAGATATTTCCTATTTCTTCTTTTAGAATAATAGGTGCAACTGGTCTCCATGACTGTCTCTTCTTTATTTTGTTTAATTTGTTTTTTGTACTATCCAATAGTGGAGAGGCTAATATACTTCGTCCACCAAGTGCTCTTGGGCCAAACTCTGAGCGACCTGAACAACGAGCAAATATTTTCCCATCGAATATTAATTTTGCTACTTCATGGGTATTCGTTTTTTTGAATAAAATGAAATTTTTATGCTCTTTATTTAAAATATCTATATCTAGTTCATATTTGATGCCAAGCCTATCCGTTGTAACTTTGTTAACTTGATCTTTAAGTTTAACTGCACCCCAAAATGCACAACCAATTGATATTCCAGCATCATTTGGCGCACTTGGTAAACTAACACTATCGAAAAAACTACTGTTATAGATTTTAGAATTAGCTAAAATATTAAGAAAAGAGCCGCCTGCTAATGCGATATCCTTTAAACCTATTAATTCTGATGCTTTCTTTGCATAATGTAAAAGTATATTTTCTGCAGCATTTTGACAACTATCTGCCAAATAAAATTTAGTTTCATCTGTTAATGTAAATTGATCATTATTATTTGAGGGTAATTTATATAGCATCTGTTGCCAATTATTATGATATATGATTTCTCCATCTTCTTCTTCAAAAATTTTTATTAATTCTTTACGTTTGTTATAGGCTGCTAGGGCCATCAAGGAGCCATGTTGCCCCTCTTTATTAAAAATTAATCTACTAACATTTTCATATAAGGCTCCAACACTTTGAATTATTGAAAAGTTATTAGGGTGAGGAATTTGGCTTTCTCTATATTTTAAATCAAAGTATTCACCTAATTTAATTTTATAAATACTTAAATTTTCAGATTTAAGTTTGACTGGTTTTTTACATTTAATTATTGAATTATACCATTCCGAAAACTTCATTTCATAATCTTTTAATTCTTCAGTAGCTGATCCAGCATAATCAGATACTAATACACAAATTTCTTTTTTAGGTGCATAACTTGAAGCACAATAAGCATGAGCTAAATGATGTGAAATAACGTAATGATTATTTGAATAGGGATCAAAATCATCAAAATCCTCTTCTATAACCGAATGCTGAAATCCTACACCTCCTCTTGCAGTACCCTGAAAAGAAGACACAATAATATCAACTTGTTCGATTGAAAATCCAAAAGATTCTAAAAAATTCTTTATTTCTAGTCTCTTTGATAAACCATGACAAACGAAGTTTTTTATTCTGGTTATTCGTTCTAATCGTGTAGCTGCTATAAGCGTACCATCTTGAACTAATGCTAATGAAGCATGATGTCCTAAATGAATTCCTAATGATAGTCCCATTATTATTTATCCTCTAGGAGTAAATCCAATTGTTAAAATTCCAATTGACTCATTAACAGATAGTTGTGATCTTCCATGTACTATGGAATCACCATAAGTAATCATTATTTCTCCAGGCTTGAAATAATATTTTCTCATTTTTTCTCCATTAATATCAAATGCATATAAGAAAGAATTTTTATTTCCCACTGCTTCATGCCATAGATTTATATTTACATTTATCGAGAAACTTGTTGTATCTACATGCGCAGCCAATCCATCTCCAACTTTCTCATAAAATAAATAGCTTGCTATTCCTGTTGGAGTTGATTGCGTAGTATAAGTAGTGACAAGTTCATTTAGCTCATTTGACAATGCAATTCTATCTGCAATAGTTCCTCCTAATCTTAAATAATGTCCAATTTGTTTAATTGCTCTTGGTCGTACTTCATTTTTTGCTTCATTAATAAGCTGATTTAGCAATTTATCAGTCATGAAGCTAGGTCTTCCAAAGTAATTAACCCCGGTTTCAGAAATTTTATTATGATTTTGAATTCTTGAGATCAAATATGCATAATCTTTGAATAAGGATAGTTCTTCATTATTCTTTGGTAATACTCCATTTGGACATATTTCCTGGATAGCCATAGATAAACTTCCTCTTAATAAGGCTAACTCCTTAGAGTTAAGTTTATCTTTAATTTTTAAAATTGATTCAGCAAAACTTTCAATTACCATTTAATATCTCCAAATTTTTTAATGGGAAGCCATAGGACATAATGCATACTTCCTCTCCTTCCTTTAAAGTAGTTCTTGCATGTACAGTTGTTTTTGCCCAAAATATTATATAGTCACCTGGTTTTAAATTTAATTCTATGGGATCTGATAACATTGGATATAAAATTAATTTTGATGAATCATTTATATTGTAATTATGCTTTAGCATAATAATCATGTTTATACAGAAATCTTCAATATCTATATGTGGATATGCTAATTCACCTTCATTATAAAAATTATAATTACTATTAACCTTTCCATTAAATTTTATTTTATTTTCTTTGAAAATTGTTTTGATAAAATTTTGAAAACTACTGCTATTAAAAAATTTTTTTGACTCAGAACTAGCAATATTCCATCTATGTGCTTTTTTAGGAACAGTTAGACAGTTTTTTTTAATAATTCCGCCTCTTCACTTAAATATTGTGGTAGGACTCCATTTTTAAGGAGTTGGCCATGCCATTATTCAAACTCATTTTCTTTCACAATTAATTATTTTATTTAAAATTTGGATTTTCTATATCATGATTTTTTAAATATATAAATTATTTTTATTTTATAATCTTAATTATTTTGTTTTCCTGTTTTTGTGGGAGGATTAATTATTATTTAAAAAATTATTTTAATATTTAAACGAATAATATTTTATTTAAAGATATAAATAATCATGAGAATAATATGAAACTTCATAAATTTATATTGTTTTTAAACCTTGTGGTCGGTGCTTACAGTATTACAAATGATGATGCGAACGCTCAGCAGGAATTTAAAAGAATTTGTTTGTCAGATGAACACATGCAAGCCAGTTGCAATTGTGTTTGCCAACAGCTCGCGCAACTGTATTCACCTCAAATCGTGCAACGTTTAAAACACACCAGTTTGCAAAGTCCTGTTCTCCCACAGGGCTTTGCCCCTAACTTGTTTAGCAGCATTCAACGCTGCGATAAAAATGAAATGGGCTAAGTTCGCTTAGCTCCTTTATCTCTGTGTCGCAATGATCTCTCAAACTTTAAATCAGCGCAAAAGTAAAAGTCCGTTGTGACACAGGGTCCTAGGGAAGTTTTCTACTATCAAACTAGATTTTCTTACACGCAAAAGCGTCTGCGTAGTCGTATGAACGCAATAAAAAAGCCCGATAGGCAATTAATGCATATCGGGCTTCCTAATCAACAGAAGCGATCTAGACCCCTTATGGCATAGATAGTATGTCTGATTATTATTCTACAGTTACTGACTTCGCCAAGTTACGTGGCTGGTCAACGTCTGTACCACGTAATACAGCAACGTGATACGACAACAACTGAACTGGTACGCTATAAACAATTGGAGCTAGCCATTCGTTTACTGCTGGAATATGCACAACGTGTTGACGTTCTTTTTCATTGATTCCGCTATTTTCATCAGCGAAAACAAATAGCTCACCACCACGTGCTTGAACTTCTTCCATATTCGATTTTAGCTTATCAAGCATTTCATCATTTGGAGCAAGAATCACGATCGGCATTTCATTATCAACAAGTGCTAATGGACCGTGTTTTAACTCACCAGCTGCATAGCCTTCGGCATGAATATATGAAATTTCTTTTAGCTTTAATGCGCCTTCCAATGCGATTGGATAATTCGTACCACGGCCTAAGAATAAGCAGTGATTTTTTTCAACGAATAATTCAGACAAACGCAAAATTTCTGGATCATACTTAAGCGTATCAAGAATAACTTTCGGGCTGTGCCATAACTCACGTGTAATTTCTTCAAGCAGAGCAGGGCTAATACGTTGTTTCACTTGACCAATTTTCAAGATTAACAACATAAGTGCAGCAAGCTGAGTCGTAAACGCTTTAGTTGAAGCAACACCAATTTCAGGACCAGCAAGCGTCAATAAGTGATGATCAGTTTCACGAACCATTGAAGACGTCGCAACGTTACAGATAGTCAAAGTCTGAATATCTATATTGTTTGCTTTAGCACGTTTTTGAGTTTCACGTAGTGCAGCTAAAGTATCAGCAGTTTCACCTGACTGTGAAATACAAATATAAAGTGTATTTTCAACAATTACAGGAGTGCGATAGCGGAATTCACTTGCGATTTCAACTTGGCAAGGCACGCCAATCAGTTGCTCAAACCAATATTTAGCAATCATTCCTGAGTGATAACTTGTACCACACGCAATGATTTGTACGCTTTGAATTTTATTGAAATCTGCATCAGCATTTTTCAAGAAATCATCACGTAAGCTATTGCCATCAAGCGCTTGAGAAATTGTTTGCTTGATTGCTTCTGGTTGCTCATAAATTTCTTTGAGCATGTAGTGTTTGTATTCACCTTTTGATGCACTACTTACGGTTGCATCAAGCTCTCGTACTGGACGCTCAACGCGTTCGCCATTTGCAAATACTTCAATTGAAGTACGAGTAAGACGTGCAATATCACCTTCTTCTAGGTACATAAAGCGGTTAGTTACAGGCAAAAGTGCAAGTTGGTCTGAACTAATAAAGTTTTCACCAATACCTACACCAATCACGAGTGGTGAACCTTCACGTACAGTAATGAGTTCATCTGGATAATCGCTGTGGATAATACCTAGCGCGTAAGCACCTTTAAGCTGAGGTACAACAGTTTCAACAGCTTCTAAAAGGCTATCTGTACTTTTTAATGCTTCAGCAACTAAGTGTGCAACAACTTCAGTATCTGTTTGAGAAGTAAAAACGTAACCTAAAGTTTGAAGGTCGTCTTTTAATTCTTGATAGTTTTCAATAATACCGTTATGGACTACAGCGACCTTACCTGACATATGAGGGTGAGCATTGTTTTCAGTTGGTTTACCATGTGTTGCCCAACGGGTATGCGCAATCCCGATAGCCCCCGCAATTTGGTGTTCAGCGACAGCTTCTGCAAGATTGATAACTTTACCTACACGACGCTCACGTAAAATTTGTTGGTTATTCAGTAAAGCAACACCCGCAGAATCATAACCGCGGTATTCAAGACGTTTTAAACCTTCAAGTAAAATCTCGGTTACACAACGTTGTGCAACGCCTCCGACGATACCACACATACTTCAATCCTCTTATTTTTTAACCTTTTGGGGACGTTGATAATTTGCTTTTGAAATTTGTTGTGCACGTTCAAAGGAGAGACTTTGCTCGGCTACATCTTTCGTAATCACAGAACCAGCACCAACTGTTGCGCCACTCCCAATGGTCACCGGAGCAACCAGCGAGCTATTAGAACCGATAAAAACGGCATCACCAATAGTGGTTTTGTGTTTATTTGCACCGTCGTAATTACAAGTAATCGTACCTGCCCCAATATTCGATTCAGCACCAATTTCTGCATCACCTAAATAGGTGAAATGGTTAGCTTTACTACCCAATCCAATCGTTGTATTTTTAACTTCAACAAAGTTGCCGATATGTACTTCATTTGCCAATTTCGCGCCTGGGCGTAAGCGTGCAAATGGTCCAATTTGAGCATTTTCGCCTACAACTGCGCCATCAAAAATGCTATAGGCTTGAACTTTAGTTCCGGCTGCAATTTTGGTGTTCTTTAAAATACAACCAGCCCCGATTTCTACAAAATCGCCAAGTTCACAGTCACCTTCAATAATCACATTGACGTCAATACGAACGTCATGTCCAACTTTTACAGAACCGCGTAAGTCAAAGCGTGCAGGGTCTGCAAAAGTTACGCCTTGTTGCATAAGCTCTTTTGCTTGCTGTTGCTGGAACTCACGTTCAAGTGCAGCAAGTTGTAAGCGGTCATTGACGCCTTCAACTTCAAAAGCGAGTTCTGGTTGAATAGATGCGATTTCTAGACCATCTGCAACAGCCATTGCTACGATATCAGTTAGATAATATTCGCCTTGCGCATTTTCGTTTGAAAGTTTAGGCAACCACTCATGAAGTTTTGCATTGCTAACACAGTAAATACCTGTGTTGATTTCTTGAATCTGACGCTGAGCTTCTGTTGCATCTTTATGTTCAACAATCGCTTGAATCTTACCTTCTTGACGAACGATACGACCATAACCTGTTGGGTTGTCGACATGTAAAGTAATCATGCCAATGCCCGTTTTACTTGAAACTTCAACAAGTTGCTCTAACGTTGTTTGACGTACTAAAGGTACATCACCATAAAGAATTAATGAAATACCGTCTTTAGGGAGTACGGGTAAAGTCATTTGTACCGCATGACCTGTACCTAGTTGTTCTGCTTGTTCAACCCATTGAATCTTTTCTTGTGCAAAAGTTTGTTTGACGTGGTCACCACCATGTCCATAAATCGTAATAATATTTTCTGCGTGTATTTTTTTTGCTGTTTGAATGACATGTCCTAGTAGCGGGCGACAAGCTAAAGGTTGCAATACTTTAGGTAGTTGTGAACGCATTCGCGTTCCTTTGCCTGCAGCAAGGATAATGACGGTAGTTGACATGAGTAAACCTACTTAAATGGCGTTACGCCCCAGAAAGTAATAAATATGATGATACAGAGTGCCGCCCAAAGCCCTGCAATGATGTCGTCTAGCATGATCCCGAAACCACCAGCAACTTTCTGGTCGGCAACACGGATTGGCCAAGGTTTCCAAACATCAAATAGGCGGAATAAGCAAAAACCAATTAGTGCCCATTGTAACGACATTATATTAAAAAAGATTAAAGGCAGAAGAGTAATTGATTGTCCTGCAAATTCATCCCAAACAATTCGCCCATCATCATGAACATCAAGGACTTTTGCAGTTTGACCACAAATATAAATTCCTACCAAGGACATGATAAGGATAGCGATCAAGCTTAAGTTAAAGCCAAGTGATAACCAGATTGGAACGAAAAGTAGGGCAAAGGCAGAGCCAAAAGTACCGGGAGCTTTAGGTGCGAGACCAGATCCGAAACCAACTCCACAGAAAACGATGCAGCGGTTGAACCAAGACATGTCCTTAAAATGAATCGGTGGCTTATGCAAAGTGTTGGTATCCATGAATTTGCAATGGGTAATCTGAACCCAAATGCTCAAAAGTTAGTTGTGTTTGCTCAACGATCTCTCCGATCATTGTAATCTTAATGTCTAGTTGTTTTTGCAAAAGTTTTTCATAATTTTGCGGTGTTATTGTAAAACATAATTCGTAGTCATCGCCACCAGCTAGCGCATATTGCCAGCGCTGTTGTTCTGGTAGTGCTTGTAGTGTTGAGTCAATCGGTAACTTTTCTAAAAGTAATCGGGCACCGACCTTTGAAGCTTTTAAAATATGGCCTAAATCTTGGGCTAATC
The DNA here is from genome assembly GCF_000581275.1 of Acinetobacter sp. 809848. Classification (NCBI taxonomy): domain Bacteria; kingdom Pseudomonadati; phylum Pseudomonadota; class Gammaproteobacteria; order Moraxellales; family Moraxellaceae; genus Acinetobacter; species Acinetobacter sp. 809848. The sequence goes on along the minus strand of NZ_JEXG01000003.1, from coordinate 136,671 downwards.
CATCAGAAATATCAATCATACTTGAAGCTAATCCCTTCAACTGTTGTCCAAGCTGACAACGTGGCGTCGGGTAGTCCAGTCTTTTTTGTAATGGATGACCTAGGTGCTGTAAACCATACGCGGCATCACCCACTTGACCGCTCACACAAACATAGTCACCGACTTTGGCACCTGAACGTAACACGGCTTGTCCGGTTTCAATCCAGCCCATGGCCGTAACAGTAATAGTGAGATGAGGGCCTTGAGTCGTATCTCCGCCAATAAGAGCAACGCCAAATTGATTACAGCAGTCATAAATTCCCTGGCTGAATCCTTCAAGCCATTCATGATCAATTGTAGGTAGGCTGAGCGCCAGTAAAATACTATGCGGTTTTGTTCCCATTGCTGCAATATCTGAAAGATTAACAGCTACGCTTTTCCAGCCAATTGCATGGGCAGAAGTATCAAGAGGAAAATGACGTCCAGCAACCAGTGTATCTGCACAGATCACCAATTGTTGGTTTGCGGGAGGGGTAATTAAGGCTGAGTCATCTCCAATACCCAAGGTGACATCTGTGTAAGATTGTCTGTTAAAGTATTGGTCAATAATAGAAAACTCAGCCATAGCAACTTCAAACCTATTAGTTTGCTTGTTGTTTTTCAGCACTACGTAGTGTTGAACTTAAACGATCTAGAACGCCATTAATGTATTTATGGCTATCTGCTCCACCAAAGTGTTTAGCGAGTTCAATAGCTTCATCTAGAACGACACGATAAGGTACTTCTAAATGATCACGTAACTCGTAAGCACCCAAGCGTAATGTTGCTAGCTCTACACCATCAAGTGCACTAAGTTCACGGTCAAGAACCGGAATAAGTAATGCATCAAGATCTTCGTGCTGTGCAATCACTTGTGTTAACAGTTCGTGATAGTAGTTTAAGTCTACCTTGTGCATTGCATTTTCCGCACGGGTACGTGCTTCGATTTCATGTACAGGGTTGTGACTCATTTGCCACTCATAAATACCTTGTACAGCAAAACGACGTGCTTTACGTTTTGCTGCATAAGCGGCTTGCAGTGTTTGAGACATGCTTTAAATTGCCTTTAATAAATTAACCATTTCAATAGCAGTCAATGCAGCTTCGCTACCTTTGTTTCCTGCTTTTGTACCTGAACGTTCGATGGCTTGCTCGATGCTATCAGTAGTTAAGACACCATTGATGACAGGCAAGCTGCTTTCTAACGCGACTACACCTAAACCTTTTGCACATTCACCGGCAACGAAGTCAAAGTGTGGTGTGCTACCACGAATCACTGCGCCAAGTGCGATAATGGCATCAAACTGGTTTGATGTAGCTAATTTTTTAGCAACAATCGGGAGTTCCCATGCGCCAGGAGCGTGAATAACAGTAATGTTATCTTCATTTACACCATGACGTTTTAATGTGTCGATTGCACCATCCAATAAGTGTTCAACAACAAAGCTGTTGAAACGACCCACTAAAATCGCATAACGACCTTCGCTTGCGAGATGTAATAAACCTTCAATACGGCGAATTGCCATAGCAACCTCGATTATTTCGTTGTGATTTGATCAGCAGTGACATATTCCACTACTTCTAAATTAAAGCCAGATAAGGCATTGAAACGTAATGGTGAGCTAAGGAGCTTCATTTTTTCAACACCTAAATCACGCAAAATTTGAGCACCGACACCAATGGTTTGATATTGATGTGAAAGTGCTGCATTGGATTTCACCGGTTTTGGCTTATTTAAATCATCCAACGCTGGTCCCAAGTCTTGCAAATGATCTTGTCCGATCCAGACTAAAACACCGCGATCACTCGCTGCAATCGTCTGTAGGGCACGGTCTAAATTCCAAGCAGGTTCACCATCAGCTTTATTCAGCTTAAGCAAATCGCGAATTGGACTAAAACCATGCACACGTACTGTTGTAACACCTTCTTTTGGCTCGCCTTTAACTAAAGCCAAATGAATGTCCGGGTTACCAATCTCACGATAACGATAAAGTTCAAATGAACCATATTCTGTTTGAATGGTTTTTTGATCCAGACGTTCAACCGTTTGCTCATTGGTCATGCGGTAGTGAATCAAGTCCGCAATTGTACCAATTTTTAAGCCATGCTTCTCAGCAAAAATTTCTAAATCTGCACGGCGTGCCATTGTGCCATCTTCATTAATGATTTCACAAATGACAGAAGCTGGTTCAAGACCTGCTAAACGGGCTAAATCACAACCTGCTTCGGTATGGCCTGCACGATGTAAAACACCGCCTGGTTGTGCCATTAACGGGAAAATATGACCCGGCTGTACGATATCAGTTGGTTTTGCATGCGCTGCGACAGCAGCTTGAATTGTATGTGCACGCTCTGCTGCTGAAATACCCGTGGTAATACCTTCAGCGGCTTCAATTGATAAGGTAAAGTTTGTACTGTGCTGAGCACCGTTTTGGTCAACCATCAACGGAAGGTTTAACTGTTTACAGCGCTCACGGCTTAGCGTTAGGCAAACTAGACCACGTGCATGGGTAATCATGAAGTTAATATCTTCAGGACGAACATGCGTTGCTGCAATGACAAGATCACCTTCATTTTCGCGATCTTCGTCATCCATCAAGATAACCATTTTGCCTGCACGAATATCGGCGACAAGATCTTCAACACGACTCAGCGGCATTCGCTTTCACCTTTTTTTGTCGTAAGACAATTTCTATTTAATAAATTTTGCATAGTTTACGCTGTTTAGAGAATTTTGCCTATGATTCTGATTTATCCAAATTTGTGACATCTAAGAATAGATCGAGATTTATTTATACAAATAAATCATAAGAAAATGGAGTGGTTTTAAATAAAAGCCATGAATTTAAATAAAAAAAACCTAGCCAAAAGGCTAGGTTCTGATGCGCGTAGTAATTTTTTATGAAGCTGCACTACTTGGACTATCATTTTGTGGGATTGATTTTTTCCCCATTAAAATTTCAGTCCGGATATTTTGAGCAAGTTCAGCACATTCTGCATTCATACCATTGATCATAAATGCATGACGTGTCATCACATTGCTTGGGTTTGGCATTGCAACAAGTTGGTAGCTGTCTTGAATTGCTTTGAGCTGTTCATTTTCGAGATATAAAGCTGACTCTTTAGCGTGAAGATGCTGTGCTAAACGTTGAGCAGCTTCTTTTGCATCGATTTGCATAGCTTCTACAGCATTACACGTTGCACTACGAGTTTGCAGCGCAAAACGTTTATCTTCACGGTAACGTTTATATAAAACATCTGAAAGTAATTGGAATACGGTTCCAATCATAAGCAGACATTCTACGGCATGCGTGTGAGAGGTTGAAATCGCAAGTGTCGCGCCTTCGGCATTAAACTCATCTACTACTTCAATATCTGTGAGCTTCAATTGATAATGCTTAACGCATAACTCAATACTCTTGTTTAAAAAGAGCTGGCAGAGTTTGAAATAAGGAACAGATACCGATTGGTTAACACTGCTTAATAACTGTTTAGGATCATAAAACTGAATATTGAGTGCCAACGTATGTTGGTCAGCTGAATCTGAAGTTTTCTCAGCTTGTTGGCGAACTGCTGGTTTCGCTTTCGCTTGTTGCTGAGCTTGTGCAACCAACGTGACCGTATTTTGTTTTTCTAGAGCCAATGCTTGAGTTAACTGCTGAATTTCATGCTTCAAGCGGTTTTCTTCATTAATGCGTGCCAAATATTCGCTTCTTGTTGGACGAGCAATCGCACGATAGGCAAGCCACAATAAAACATGCAAAAACAGAGAAGCTAAAATTGCAAGCCATTGAGTACGAAGAATTTCTCCAATACTTGGCTGAATCAACGTAACTTCGATAGATCCCACTTTCTTTTCATTTTGAAGGGCATCACGAGCAAAAATTTCGCCTTGGCGGGTTTTTGAAATTCCGCTTGTTGCTAGAACCTGTTTGTTCGCATCAAGAATGCGAATAGACGCAACACTTGGATTGGTCGCATAGCGATTGGCAATCAGAGCTAAAGACACCGTATTAGCAGGTTCAAGCTCAGATAAGCTGTCTGCAACGAGCTGACTGGTCATGAGCTGACCTTGACTCGCACGGTTTTCATTAAGCTGGTGTGTCGTTGCAATGACCAATAAAAAGGTATGCAATGCAAAACTAACGATCAGTAGGCTAGCAAATAGCCCTTGTCTAGGCGCAATCAAGTTAAACTTCCAAGGCAATTATATTGAAATTCGATTATGATTCTTACAATAGTTGTCACTCAGACTAGAGTCAATTCATGCGAGAAATCATTCTTATATCCTTTTTAGGACCGGACCAACCAAACCAGTTTACCCGATTAATGCAAGTACTATCCGTACATTCATTGCAAATACTGGATGTAGGTCAGGCTGTTATTCATAATCAACTTACATTAGGCATTGTGGTCGCTTCTGATAATGAAACTGCGACCGCATTGGCAATGAAAGAGATTCTGATTTTAGCACATGATATTGGCTTAACAGTGCGCTTTAAACCAATCACGGGCGCAGAATACGATCAATGGGTAAGTGAAGGTGGTCGGACTCGTTATATCGTCACGGCTTTAGCTCCAGAACTCACTGCGGCACACTTACAAGCAGTTACAAAAATTGTGTCTAGCCAAGGCTTTAACATCGAAACAGTAACGCGTTTATCAGGTCGTGTAGACTTTGAAAAGGATAGTGCATTCCCACGTCGTGCCTGTGTACAGTTTGGTCTAAGTAGCGGCCCAACTTTAGATGCACAAGCCATGCGTGCTGCATGTTTACTTCTTTCAAGCGAATTAAATATCGATGTCGCTGTTCAAGAAGATAACGCTTATCGCCGTAACCGCCGTTTAGTGTGTTTTGATATGGACTCAACCCTAATTGAACAAGAAGTAATTGATGAGTTGGCGATTGAAGCAGGGGTAGGCGCACAAGTTGCTGAAATTACTGAAAGAGCAATGCAAGGTGAGCTTGATTTCCAGCAAAGCTTCCGTGCACGTGTTGCATTATTAAAAGGACTTGATGCTGCTGTTTTACCTAAAATTGCAGAGCGTTTAACCATTACCGAAGGTGCAGAGCGTCTTATCTCGACTTTAAAAGCACTTGGCTATAAAACGGCAATTTTATCTGGTGGATTCCAGTATTTTGCTGAATATTTACAAGGCAAACTCGGTATTGATGAAGTTCACGCTAACATTTTAGATGTGCAAGACGGCTTCGTAACAGGCGAAGTAAAAGGTGCAATTGTTGATGGTGCCCGTAAAGCTGAGTTATTACGCGAACTTGCAAATAAGATGGGAATTTCTTTAGAGCAAGCGATGGCCGTAGGCGATGGTGCAAACGATTTACCGATGCTTGCGATTGCAGGTTTAGGCGTTGCTTATCGTGCAAAACCATTAGTACGCCAAAATGCAAATCAAGCGATTTCAAGTGTTGGTTTAGATGGTGTGCTTTATTTACTCGGTATGCATGATAAAGATTTAAATCGTGCTTAACCTATATAGATAAGCTTTAAGCGCTACTTCAGAGTAGCGCTTTTTTTATGCAGAATAGTCATAAAAACAAGCAAGTTATGACAAAATTTTGCACAGAAAAAAGGCAATAAAAAAATCTGAAAAAAACTTATTTTGGTCCTTAAAAACAGCATATTTTTTTGTAATGACACGCCAGAATTGATGCCATATAGGGAATCGAACTTTTTGAATTTTGCAAAAATGTAATGACAAAAGAATGTTGCGACAAAGTATGTCGCATTAAGAAAAAACGGGTCTTTTTTTCTAAAAAAAAACATCCATAATGCATCGTAAGCTTCAACACAAATCATGAATTAAAGTTGTTTTTGGAATGAGGTCGGGTATTAAAGACCGAATGTTTTTAGACGTTTTCATTAAGACGGAGGTTTCTATGGTAACAGCGAATTTTGCCGCTATCGCCGGATTCAGCTTAATTGCTGTCGCGCTTGTTGCTGTTTTCTTTTCTCCTTACCGTCGTTGGCTTGGTTTTATGCTTGCAGGGATGTTCTTTTGGGGGCTATTGGAAGTGGTCCGTTTTGGAGTTCAAGTCACTTTTGAAATGCCAGTCACATATAGTTATTTAACTGCATTAAGTCTAGCGATGGTAATGGTTACATTTATTTTGTTACGTGAGGATAAACAAGCACAAAAGGCATTGGCAAATCGCCAATATATAGAACACACGCCAGTATATGAAGATGATCAGCAGCAATGTTCTAGCCGATAATTAAATTGTTATCTAACGGTAAAAAGGTATGCACAGCATGCCTTTTTCATTTACGAAACGTGATTTTTATTATACAAAGCATTTATTAAAAAATAGCCAGTTATGCTACGATAGATGGGTCTGTTGACGTTTCATCTAGATTGCGTTGCCAGCTAAAAAATATCAATTGATGCATAAAACATAGGCAATGGTATGTCCTTGCTAAGTTTTGCTCTAAAGTTTTCATAAAAATACAATAGGCGTGAATGTTCATGAAACTTTCTTCCATACCTGTAGTCAAGTTACCTCTTGTTGATGTCAGTACAGACCCATTAGATTTGTTGGTAGCAGGTTTAGTGCTGCGTATGAAGCAGTTGGCGCGTACTAGCCCTAAGTTTATTGAACTGATTCATGACCGCGCATTCCGTATTCAGATCGGTACAGATTTAGGTGTTGCACGTCAGATCATTATTAATAACGGTCAGATTGATACCGTTGCAGGCGCACCTGAAAAAGCTGATTTTATTTTGCAATTTGCAGACAGTGAGCAAGGTGTAAAAACTTTGATCAAAGGTGACCCAACAGCATTTATGACGGGTATGCAAGATGGCAGCATTAAAATGGAAGGTGACTTCAGCTTGTTGGTATGGTTCAACCAGGTTGCTAAGCTCATTCCACCTAAGTTACCAAAACCAGTAAAAGATAAAGTACGTCAGGCACGTGCTTTTATTAAAGAGAAAACTGGACGTTAATATCCAGCTATAAAAAAACTCCCATTTTGGGAGTTTTTTTATATCTATGCTTCGACTTCTAGATTGAATGTCACCGGACCATCATTAATCAAATGAACTTTCATATCAGCAGCAAAAATTCCGGTTTGAACGTTTTCAAATTGAGAATGTGTATATTCAACCAATTGTTCGTATAACGCTTTTGCGTCGCTAGGTGGCATTGCTGGGCCAAAGTCTGGACGCAGACCTTTTTGTGTTTGTGCCATCAAGGTAAATTGTGACACAAGCAAGATTCCACCATTTGCTTGAGACACGTTCCAGCCCATTTTGCCTTGTTCATCATCAAAAATTCGATATTTCAAAATTTTATCAATAAGCTTTTGGCCAATAGTCAAAGTATCATCTCGGCCAATGCCTAAAAACACCAGTAGGCCGTGTTGGATTTCGCCTGTAGTTTCACCGTCTACAACCACTTTGGCTTCAAGAACTCGTTGTATTAAAGCGCGCATAATTAAAGCAAATTTCTATAATTAATTGAATTAACGTAGTTTAGCAGAATTTAAATTAAATGATTTTTAAAAGGAAATTTCATGGAACTGCAACAATGGTATAAAACCTCGTAATTCATCCATAAAAATATGCTTTAATGCTAAGAAGCAAGCGAATAATCATTGACTATGTCTCCAATTATCCATTCTTTACTAGATACAGACTTGTACAAATTTACGATGCTACAAGTGGTTCTACATAAATTCCCGCAAACACATAGTGTCTATCATTTTCGTTGCAGAAACTTAGAAGATACAGTCTATCCATTAGTGGATATTTTGGATGACTTAAACGAGCAACTCGACCATTTATGTAATCTCAAATATAAAGAAGACGAGCTACAATATTTAAGAAAATTACGATTTATTAAAAGCGACTTTGTCGATTACTTAGAATTATTCCAACTCAAACGTCGTTTTATTCAGGCTAGTATTGATGCAGAAGGCCGATTAGATATTCATATTGAAGGACCGATGGTTCAGGCGATGATGTTCGAGATTTTTGTCCTAGCCATTGTAAACGAGTTGTATTTTAGCCGTATCAAAACAGACCAAGTTTGGGCCGAAGGCGAACGCCGTTTACAAGCCAAACTCGATTTGATTCAGCAATATGAAAAATCTCAACAGCCGAATGATCCCCCGTTTTTAGTTTCTGATTTTGGTACACGCCGTCGTTATAGCTTTGCATGGCAAAAGCATGTCGTAGCGGCATTTCATAAAACTGTACCAAATGTGTTCCGTGGTACAAGTAATGTGTTGCTGGCTAAAGAGCTTAACATTACACCAATCGGGACCATGGCACATGAGTTCCTACAAGCTTTTCAGGCACTTGATGTACGTTTGCGTGATTTCCAAAAAGCTGCTCTGGAAACGTGGGTACAAGAGTACCGTGGAGATTTAGGAATTGCCCTAACCGATGTGGTAGGGATGGATGCTTTCTTACGCGACTTTGACCTGTATTTTGCCAAACTCTTTGATGGTTTACGTCATGACAGTGGCGACCCGTATGAGTGGGGCGATAAGGCGTATGCACATTACCGTAAATTAAAAATTGATACCAAAACCAAAATGCTGACCTTTAGCGATGGCCTTAATTTGCCAAAGGCATGGGAATTGCATCAATACTTTAAAGATCGTTTCCAGGTGAGTTTTGGCATTGGAACTAACCTAACCAACGACATGGGGCAAAAGCCGCTGAATATTGTGTTGAAACTGGTTGAGTGTAATGGTCAGTCAGTTGCGAAAATCTCAGATAGTCCGGGTAAAACCATGACTGACAACGATACTTTCTTGGCCTATTTACGTCAGGTTTTTGAAATCGAAGAACTTGAAGAAGCGGTTTAAGTAAAAAGTAGTCTCGCTATTTTTTATTTTTAAAAGTGAGAATGCTGATATCTGATTTTTTGCTAAAGCGTAGCAGAAAATCAGAGTTTGTTAGATATATGCTTATGCTAAGATTGAAAATAAGCTGGTATAAAAAGAAACCATGACGATGACACTCCCTGATTTTAAACTCGATTTATTAATAGAAGCAGAAGAATTAGTGCCTTATTTAGGCAATGAATATATTCGCATTATAGATTTGAGCCGTGCATCGGTTTATGAACAACTCCATATTCCACATGCCATTCATTTACAGCCTAAATGGTTAGTGGCTCAGCATGAAGAAGCAACTGGTGTTTTGCCGGATGAAGCGGGTTTACAAGCACTTATTGAAAAATTGAATATTTCACCTAATCATCATGTCGTAGTGTATGACGATGAAGGCGGGGCATGGGCTGGACGTTTAATCTGGAATTTGCATTGCCTAGGATTTACCCGTACCAGTTTAATTAACGGCGGTATCCATGCATGGTTAGGTGCAGGCTTACCCACTACAGCAGAAGTCGAAAAAGTTTCTCCTGTTGCAGACTTAATTCAAATTGATTTATCACATGCTGCGCAGTTCCGTGTGAACTATGAAGAGCTACGCAAACAAGTTGAACAAGAAAGTGTGCAACTGTGGGATTGCCGAACGAGTGATGAATATAGTGGTGTCCGTTTAGCAGCGCGACGCGGCGGTCACATTCCAAATGCTCTCCATTTTGAATGGAGTACTGCACTTAATCGTCAAAATCATCTAAAATTGCATCCGCTTGAACGCACGCGGCAGCGCCTTGAACAACTTGGGTTCGATTTACAACAACCTGTAGTCGTGTACTGCCAGTCACATCATCGTTCCGGTTTGGCCTATATTCTGGCTAGACTCTTGGGCTGGGAAGCAAAAGCCTATGATGGTGCGTGGAGTGAATGGGGCAATCGCCTCGATAGTCCTATTATTACTGGAGAATCACCCTCGTGAGTTTCACATCTCGATTAAAAAAAGAATTATTTATTAAGGCACAAAATCTTGTACCACAGCATCAATTGAGCCGTGTGGTAGGTAAAGTTGCTGCGAGTGAAAATCCAGTTGTGAAAAACGCTGTTATTCATGCATTTAAAGCTAAGTATGGGATTGATTTATCGATTGCTGAACAAGGCAATGCACTGAAATATAAATCTTTTAATGACTTTTTTACCCGTGCATTAAAAGAAGGTGTACGTCTGATTGATGAAAATGCAGATAGCATTGTGTCACCAGCGGACGGCGCAATTTCCCAAATTGGTAAAATTACTGCGGGTGAAGTCTTTCAAGCAAAAGGTCAAAGTTTCTCTGTAGAGAAATTAATTGGCGATCCACAACTTGCTCAGCCATTCCAAGATGGTGAGTTCGCGACAGTTTATTTATCACCACGCGATTACCACCGTGTTCATATGCCGTTTGCAGGTACTTTAACAGAAACGTTATATGTGCCAGGCGAGCTATTTTCGGTAAATCAGGTCACTGCTGAAAATGTACCGGGATTATTTGCTCGTAATGAACGTATGGTGTGTTTGTTTGATACTGAACTTGGCCGTATGGCTGTTGTTCTAGTGGGGGCAATGATTGTTGCTGGTATTGAAACTGTGGCAACAGGCAAGGTAAAACCTTCAGGTCGTATCGAATTACAGCATCATCAGTTAAAGCTAGAGAAAGGTGCTGAGCTTGGACGTTTTTATTTGGGTTCTACAGCCGTTATTTTATTTGAAAAAGATAAGATCGAATGGGAACAACGTTTTAAAGCTGAGTCTGTAGTTGTAATGGGCGAGCGCATGGGACATACAGTTTAGTAAACGATATAACCACTATAAAATAAGTAAACCCTGACTTTAATTATTCAGGGTTTATTTTTTTGATTTGAGCTATATAAAATTAAAATATATAACTATGTTTGGATTTATATTATATAGAAAAATAATTATTATTAAGTGATCTAAATGAGTACGTTATATAAGCTAGTCTATAAATATGTATCTGAAGAGAGCAAAAATATTAATATGATTAAAAATTAATAAATAAAAATAGAATGAAATATTTAAGTTAGACTTAAGTCGAGGTTTTAATTTTATTTGAAGATAAGTTGTTAAATCTAAAAAATTATTTATTTTTTTATAAGCAAGAGGCGCTTTTTAGATATTACACAACTTTAGCCTTGGCACAATGCTTGCTGACTATTCAGGACCTTACTGTAATTTTCATATTTTTTTAGGTTCTGAAATCATGTTAAAAGTTAAACGCCTGACAGCTTCGGTTTTATCTGTACTTTGTATTTCACTCAGCCATGCCAATGATTTTAAAGTTTTAAATCAAATTTCAAAACAGCCTACTCAACTTCAAACTGGGGAATATAAAGGTAATTATTATGTTCCATCTACTTTAAATACCATTACATGGGGCTATTTACCAAATCGAGATGCTAAACCCGTGCTTACTGTTCCGTCGGGTAGTGTTGTGACATTTGATACGGTTTCTCATGAAGGTTTGCTTGAAGACCAAGGGCGTAATGCTGAAAAGTTCTTTCAATCGAAAGGTGTCAAATCTAATGAAATCTTGGAAGATGCAAAAATAATTACGCAATCAAATTTAAAGCATGATTTTCATAAAGATGGGCCGCATATTGTGACAGGCCCTGTTGCAATTGAAGGCGCACAGCCTGGTGATATTCTGAAAGTTGAAGTACTTAAAGTTGAGCCACGTGTTCCTTACGGTGTGATTTCAAATCGACATGGTAAAGGTGCTTTAGTGGGGGAGTTTCCAAAAAAAGCAAAGCAAGAAAATGCATCGGCTGAGCATCCTGAACGCTATGGAAATGTCTCAATTTTCACACCAATTGAAAAAAATGCACAAGGTGAATACGAAGGTGTATTAAAAACAGAATCTGGTAAATCAATACGTTTTCCGCTGTATCCTTTTATGGGAATTATGGGAGTAGCAGCCAATACGTCTGAGCCTGTTCACTCTGTACCACCTGCAATGTATGGCGGAAATATTGATATTAATGAACTAGGTGCAGGTTCAACTGCGTATTATCCTGTTCAGGTTAAAGGTGCATTATTCTATACGGGTGATAGTCATTTCGCGCAAGGCGATGGAGAGGTGGCATTAACGGCACTAGAAGCTTCAGCCCGCGCCACGCTGAAATTTACCTTACTCAAAGCAGGTAAGGACAAAACACCGGGCAAAGATTTAAAACAACCTTTAGCTGAAAATGCTGAGTTTTGGATTACACCGGGACTTGATGAAGATCTTGATGAAGCGATGAAGAAATCTACACGTGAAGCCATTCGTTTCTTAAACCAAGAATACGGTATTGATGAAGCGACAGCGTATGCCTATTTAAGCGCAGCAACTGATTTTGAAGTTTCACAAGTAGTAGATAAAACTAAAGGGATCCATGCAAAAATCAGAAAAGCTGATTTTAAAGAGTTTGAGAGTAAATAATTGAGATGACCCGAGCTTGGTATTTAAAATATTAAATACCAAGTTAATTTTATTTTAACTATTTATAAGTTTTATATATTTTATAATTAAGTATAATAAATCTCACATATATTGATTAGTATAAAATCTAATGCAATCACTTCCTAACGTTCTACTATATCTTGCTGCACTATTAACATTCTGTGCTGCATTACTTCATTTTGTTTGTGTGTTCTGGGGAGCAAATGGTTTTCGGTTTTTAGGGGCTGGTAAAAGTATTGTCCAGATGGCCGAAAGAGGGCATTGGTATCCGAATTTTATGGCAATTTCGGTTGGTTTTATTCTTTGTATTTTTTCTTTTTATGCTTTTTGTGCAGCAAGTAGCTTTATCAGTTTGCCAGTTGAAAAAATTATTATTTCTCTCGTTGCCATCATATTTATTTTGCGTGGTTTGGCATTTCCGTGGTTAAAGGCTAGATTTAGTGGGAATAGTGATCTATTTTGGTATATAAGTTCTTTCATTTGCCTCTTGTTGGGTTCGTTATATGCAATAGGGGCATATTTTTTATAAGTTCAATTTGAAATGATTAGAAAGTAGAGGAGTAATCCCTTGATTAAAAAAAGTAATTCTTTTTTAAAAATTTTATTTAGCAGTATTTGTTTGGCATCTGGTTCTGCTATGGCTGCTCCAATTACAGATTTGGGTAAGCAAATTGTGAGCGAAAAACCGGGTTCAATATTGTCGCTAGAACAGCAAACTGTGACGGATTTGTTTCCTCATGCAGATCAGCGTTTGTTGGTCAATTATCGTAGTCGAGGTATTCAGGGCGAACCTATTGTTGCATCGGCTTTTATTTTATTACCAAAAGGAACACCGCCAAAAAATGGCTGGCCGATACTGGCTTGGGCACATGGTACGACTGGAGTTGCTGATACTTGTGCACCTTCGGGCGACTATGTGGGTGGGCCAGTTCATTCATATCAAGAAGTTGCTTCCAAAGCTTTAGATGGTTGGCTTGCACGTGGCTATGCAGTTGTCGCGCCTGACTATCAAGGCTTAGGCACATTAGGCGCACATCCCTATATGAATGCAAAGAGCCAACTGCATACGGTGGTCGATGCAGTGCGGGCATTACATTTGCTTAAGCCCAAGAGCTTTAATAAACAGTGGTTGGTGATGGGACATAGTCAAGGCGGGGCTGCAGCAATTGCAGTGTCTGCCTATGGTCAAAAAGATGCTCCCGAATTAGATTTAAAAGGGGCAATCGCTCTTGCGCCAGGCGGCTATCAATATGAAGGCATCGCAGAATATGTGCAGAGTAATCCAAACCCAGAACCAAGTGTGGCAGCTTTCTTCCCGATTGTATTATTGGGTGCGCAAGCAGCAGATCCAAGCATCATTCCTGAAAAGCTGGTAAGTCCTGAAATGAACACTGTGCTGACTCAAGCACGTAGTCGCTGTTTATCTGAACTTCAATCTGATTTGAAGAAGTCTCCTTCTAGCATATTTCGCCCTAACGCAGACTTAAAACCTCTTTTGGCTTATCTTAAAAAGCAGTCCATTGAAAATATGGTGCCGACTGTGCCGTTAATGATTGTTCAAGGCTCTAAAGATCATTTAGTCGACCCTAGAGGGACATCTGCTTATTACCAACAGCTATGTAAATTAAAAAAACCAACTATTTATCAAACGATTGATGGTGGCGATCACCGTGATGCACTGCGTCAAAGTAATACTTTTGCCACTCACTTTTTAAATGTCATAGAGAAAAATCAGACAAAATCGTATTGCTCGAATTCTAAGTAAATTGGTTTAAATAATACAAAAAAGCCGACTTTTCATGAGTCGGCTTTTTAAATGTGAGAGGGCAACTTTAGGTCATGTTATATAGTCTTTCTTTTGGAAAAACTGCGGTAAATGTTGATCCTTCGTTTTCTTTAGACTGCACATCTAAATAAGCGCCGTGTTGCATCAGCACATGTTTTACAATCGCTAAGCCTAAACCTGTACCACCTGTTTGACGACTACGGTCGCTATCAACACGATAGAAGCGTTCAGTCAGTCGTGGCAAATGTTTAGGGTTAATTCCGATGCCTGTGTCTTGCACACTAAAGTATGCATGTTCGCCATCATCATGCCAGCCAATGGTAATGGTTCCACCTTTTGGCGTGTACTTGATAGCATTCGTAATTAAATTACTAAATGCGCTGGCAATTTCCATGTCGGAACCAATTAGGTCACAGTGGCTATCAATATGTAAATTGAGCGTGTGTCCATAATCAGCATTGTAGGCCTGAGCATCATCAAACAATTGATTCATTAAGCTCGGCATTTCAATAATCTGGTTTTTTGCGATTTTCTTATTATTTTCTAAATTTGATAACAGTAGTAAATCATTGACCAACGCATTCATACGTTTGGTTTGTGATTGCATCTGGTCAAATGCACGTTTCCAGCGTGGGCTAATATCTTCCTGATCGGTAAAGGTTTCGATATAACCACTGAGCACGGTTAATGGGGTACGAAGTTCATGCGAAATATTGTCGACAAAGTCTTTACGCATTTGCTCAAGGTTGTGCATACGCGTCACATCGTAAGCCACCAATAAACGACTTTCTCCACCAAATCGAGTGAGCTTAACCTGTACATAACGGTCATCATCAAAATTGGAATGCAGCTTAATCCCATCAGGTGCCTGATCAATATTGTTAAAATATTCAATAAAAGTAGGCTGACGTAAAATGGTTAATAAGTTGCGGCCACGGTCGAGAGGACTGATTCCTAACAAACGTTCGGCAGCAGGGTTCCACCACTCGATTTGATGTTGGTCATCAATGAGTACAACCGCTTCAGCAAGAGCAACTAATGAAGACTGAGCCCGGTCAATTAAACCGACCATTTCGGCCTGAACAATTCGTTCCTGACGCTGAGCACGGTAAACATTAAATAACAATGCCCCCCAAATCCCGTTAAGGTTTGGAGGAACGTCATAAGGTTTATTCGCAATCCAGTCATTGACCAGATATAAAGAACGCAACTGGAGTGTAAAAAACACCACGAAGGCGATAAAAATACAGCTCCAGAAATACCCAATACCGAAACCGACTAAACCGGCAATAATTAGAAAAAATAATAAAAGCCGTAAATCTTGTTTGGCAAACGTCCATAAACTACTGTAGCGAGAAAGCTTTTGTTCACGTACCTGTTCAGGGACGGGGTAGGGTTCATACATAAATCTTGGTTAACCTGCGGCTAAATCTGCACGTGTTGAGAAACGGTAGCCAGTTCCACGTACAGTCTGAACAAATCGGTCAACACCAAAAGGTTCTAACACTTTACGTAAACGACGGATATGCACATCGATAGTGCGGTCTTCAATATATACATTACCGCCCCATACCTGATCGAGCAACTGGGCACGCGTATAGGCACGTTCTGGATGGGTCATAAAAAACGCAAGTAAGCGATATTCAGTTGGGCCCATATCTAAAATACTGTTACCAAAGCTAACACGCTGGCTTACAGGATCAAGAATTAAACCATTGGCATCAATTGTTTTTTCACCACTTAATGCATTCGCGCGGCGCAGAACTGCCTTAATACGTGAAACCAGTTCACGTGTTGAGAAAGGCTTCGTCATGTAATCATCTGCACCCGCATCAAGACCTTGTACTTTATGGTCTTCTTCTCCGCGAGCGGTCAGCATAATCACTGGAATTTCTGCTAAATTCTCATCGCGTTTTAAGCGGCGACATAAATCGACACCACTTACACCTCCAGGTAACATCCAATCAAGCAAGATAAGCGCCGGACGTTGGTCGACGATAATTTGATGAGCCTGTTTGGCATCTTCTGCCTGTAAACACTGAAAACCTGCCATGTCCAAAGAAGTATGGATCATTTCACGAATAGGAAGCTCATCATCGACAATTAAAATATAGTCATCTTTCACAACGCAATATCCTATAGATTTAACGGTGAACCGTTTTGTAGTTATGACAGGCTTATTACAAAGATTAATTATGACAATTTCATTGCAGAAAAGTCTATAAAAATGAATTTAGCAATAATTTGTGACAAAACTAAGGCAAAGGTATGACCAAATTATGACATCTAAGCCTCAAACTTTCTAAAATCATTCAATAGGTTATCACCTTAATTGCTTAGCTATTTTTTCACATTTTGGCTGTCAAAAAACTTTAATATTATTTTGAAACTTGAGCTAATAAAGATAAGAAAACGATACGGCACGCAGTTAAAACCTGCTCAAGAGACTGCTCAAACCCTCCCATCACCCATCGAATTGCAATTTGAGTGACATATCCATTTAAACCCGTTGCGATTAAAGAGAGCTCATTTTCATGGTGTTGAATTTGGGGCATGGTCAGCATAACGAAGGCTTGAATCATGCGATCAAATTGCGCAAGTGTTTCTTGAATGGTGGCCTGATTATGTAATTCTTGCACCAGAACTGCATCGACATAGACAATACGAGCTAATCTCGGGTCATCTTTTAATGTTGTCAGCAGCGCTCTCAAACCCGCATCGACCATTTTTTCTGGATCGGGTGCAGCTTTAATCACGGCTTGCATCAGATTTTGCTGTAATTCTTCAATCATTTTTAAAAAGATGGTTTGGAATAAATCTTCACTCTTTTTAAATGATTCATAAAAATAACGTTCGGTGAGTTTAGCTTCTTGGCAGACATCTTTTACCGTCACTGAAAAAAAACCAAGGGTTCCGTAGGTTGCAATACCCGCTTCAATCAGTTTTTCGCGGCGTGCTTCTTTACGTTCAGATAGAGATAACCCTTTGAACTGACGTTCTTTACTCACACTTTTTGTTTTCTTTTTACTGGTTGAGTCGTTAGTCGCCATAAATAAATTTTTTCCTAAAGAATGGTTTCCTAATTTATAGGTTTTGGCCAAATATGCTCACTATGATAAAGCCCTCAGCAGAATTGTGCCATTCTATCTGAAATTACAGTGTACTATATTGACAATGTGTATTGTCAAAATTATATTGAAGGTGTCTAAAGTGCACATGCAATGAACCGATTGTGCAAATCGAAAAACAAAGGATGGACAATGAAAAATTTTAAAAACAAAGTCGCTGCAATTACGGGCGCGGGTTCTGGCATTGGGCAACAGTTAGCAATTCTTTTGGCAAAACAGGGTTGCCATCTTTCGTTGAGTGATATTAATGAAAAAGGATTACAACAAACTGTCGAGCTTTTAAAGCCTTACAGCAATATTACTGTTACCACTAAAAAGCTTGATGTGTCTGACCGTGAAGCGGTAAAGCAGTGGGCGCAAGAAACAGTACAAGATCACGGTTCTGTTAACCTGATTTTTAACAATGCTGGCGTTGCGTTAGGTTCGACTGTCGAAGGCGCGACCTATGAAGATTTAGAGTGGATTGTTGGGATTAATTTCTGGGGCGTCGTATACGGTACTAAAGAATTTTTACCGTTCATTAAGCAAACTCAAGATGGACACATTATTAACATCTCGAGCTTATTTGGTCTGACTGCCCAACCTACACAGTCTGGCTATAATGCAACCAAATTTGCTGTGCGTGGCTTTACCGAATCATTACGCCAAGAGTTAGATATTGAAAAAAGTGGCGTGAGTTCTTTGTGCGTACATCCAGGGGGAATTCGCACCAATATTGCTAAAGCTGCAAAAATGAGTGATAGCTTGAGTACTTTAGGTATGGACCCAGCTAAATCGATTCAAAACTTTGATAAGTTCTTACGTACCCCACCAGAAGAAGCGGCTCGTCAAATCTTGGATGCCGTTTTGAAAAATAAACGCCGTTTATTGATTGGTAGTGATGCAAAATTTCTTGATGCATTACAGCGTTTGTTCCCAACAGGATATCAACGCGCTTCAACCGTTGTGACCAAATGGATGAAATAAGATTTAAATTAAAAAAAGCCATCAAATGATGGCTTTTTTTATGTGGCTTGGATGGTTCTAAATAAGAACTTTGATCGTCTTTTTCTTCCAGATAAATTGATAATACAAGCCTTGAATAATACATAAACTCACAAATGCCAAGGCATAGGCAACCCAAATGCCTTTAAGTCCCCACATTGAGCTAAACCAGTAAGCGCATGGAATTTCAATAAATAAAATGGCAGAGATATTAATC
This sequence comes from Acinetobacter sp. 809848, assembly GCF_000581275.1. Classification (NCBI taxonomy): domain Bacteria; kingdom Pseudomonadati; phylum Pseudomonadota; class Gammaproteobacteria; order Moraxellales; family Moraxellaceae; genus Acinetobacter; species Acinetobacter sp. 809848. The sequence continues at coordinate 118,184 of NZ_JEXG01000003.1, read as the reverse complement.
AGCATTGGAACAGTCACGGTGCCGCTCGCACGCATGATAGAGGCAAAAATGGCACCTGCGCCAAAGAATAAAATCGCCCAAAGTACAATAAATAAAAGCTGTTGACCTAACACCACCACAGTTGGGTCGGTAATAAACAAAGCCATTAAATATTTTGAAAATAGATAACCAAGTGCAATTAAGGCACCTGTAAATAAAAAGTTCATTCCCAGAGCCGTACGGGTTACTCGCGCTAATAGATCTGATTTACCCGCACCAATCGCTTGCGCTGCAAAAATTGAGGCTGCTATGGAGATCGAAATCGCTGGAAACTGAATGTAGTTGAGTACCTGATTCACTGCACCATACGCTGCTGTAGCATGTGAACCATAATGGTTAACCAACCCAACAATAACTAAACCCGCCATTGAGGTCGTAATCATTTGAATACCCGTTGGGACGCCTAAGCGTAAAATAATTTTGCTTAGTTCTGGATTATGACGGATATGTTGCAGAAGTTGACGATTCGGCCGAAGTGAATGATTTTTCTTGTTAAGATAAATCGCGAGAAAAATTAATATTGCGATATAACTAATAATTGATGCTATAGCAGGAGCAATAATCCCTAGGGCAGGAAAGCCAAAATAACCTTTGAGAAGAATTGGTGTAATAATTACACCGATGACACTGGTTAAAGCTAGAGCCAGTAAAGGGGTCGTACTGTCTCCCACACCACGTAAAATTGAGGTATAGATAATATAAACGAACAGAAGTGGACTACCCGCCAACATCCATTGTACATAAGGCAAAGCAAGATGCATTACCTTGGGATCTGTACCTAAAAGCTCCAAAATATCATGGGCGAAAAACACACCAAGAATCGCGGTAATAATTCCACCAATGATGGTCATAAACAGGGTAGAACCGACCACACTTTGGACTTTCTCTATATTTTGCGCACCCCATGCTTGCCCTACTAAAACAGTAGTACCCGTTGAAATCCCAATAATAAAAGCGAGTAGCAAAAATAAGATAGGGAAATATACAGAAACTGCCGCAATTGCATCTACTCCCATCATTTGACCAACAAAGATGGTGTTAATAGTTCCCGACAAGTTCTGCAAAATATTGGTTGCAATCAAGGGTAGCAAGAAAACAAAAAATGTTTTCCATAGATTTTGCTGTTGAATTAAGGACTGTCTTGGTGGCATGTATTCTCCATCGCCCATCTCTTTGTTGAGTTGGGCGGATATTCAACTTAGCATATTTGGAGTGAATGACTTGTAGTATTTTTACAGTGCTAAGTGGCTAAATTTATTAACATTGATTCAGAATTTCTCCTGCTTTTTGCAGAGTCTCATCATTTTTAGCAAAGCAGAATCGAATCAAGCGTAAAGACTCAGGCGCTTGCTGGTAGAAAACCGAAACTGGAATTGCCACAATCTTGTGTTGCTCGGCAAGAAACTGGCACATTTCCACATCGTTTAAGTCGGGACGAATTTGACTATAATCAAGATTTTGGAAATAAGTACCTTGAGAAGGTTTAAGTAAAAAACGACTATTGAGAATTGCCTGATTAAATCGATCTCTTTTCGTTTGGTAAAACTGAGAAAGCTCTTGAATATGTTCTGGATGTTGCTCCATATATTGCGCTAGAGCAATCTGACAAGGGGTCGTACCACAGAAATTCGCATATTGATAAATCTGGCGGAATAAACGCATCAGCTCAGGTGAAGCGACGCAGTAACCCGTTTTCCATCCCGTCACATGAAAGGTTTTTCCAAAAGAACCAATCACAAAACTACGCTCTCTGAGCTCTGGAAAATGCAATGCGCTAAAGTGTTGTTGACCATCAAAAACTAAGTGTTCATAGACCTCATCGGATAAAACCAGAATATTTTTATCTTGAATCAGTTCAATGAGTTCTAACCAGTCTTGTTTTGCCCAGATCGTACCGGTTGGATTATGGGGCGTATTCACCACAATCATACGGGTTTTGTCATTAATCAAATCTTTAACTTGTTGCCAGTTCACCTTAAAGTCAGGTGCTTGCAGGGCAATATGAACCGCTTTGCCGCCTGCTAACTCGACAGAAGGGCCATAGCTATCATAACTTGGGTCAAAAATAATGACTTCATCACCTGCATTGATGCAGGCTTGTATGGCACAAAAAATTGCAATGGTTGCGCCAGGAGTAATCGTGATTTGAGTAACCGGATCAAGTTGAATTTGATCACGTTGCTGAAATTGTAAAGCGAGTTGCTCCCGTAAACCGAGAATACCATCGCCAGGCGGGTACTGATTATGTCCAGCTAAAGTCGCTTGAGATAAGGCTTCAAGTAAGGCTTGTGGCGCCGGAAAATCTGGAAATCCTTGTGACAGGTTGAGTGCACCTAGACGATGTGCCAGTGCCGTCATGGTACTAAAAATAGTCACGCCTTGAGTGGCCAATTTTGACTGTAGCTGAAGCATATTGTTCTCTTATTAAAAATATTTAAAGTTATAAAATTGATTCAATCACTGCCCGAATTACACCAAGTGTCAAACCAATAAATGCACCCACTACAACACCATTTACTCGGATCATGTGCAAGTCGCCACCGACTTCATTTTCAATTTTCCCGATCATTTCACGTGAATCCCATTCATGAATGCGTTCACTCACATAGCGTATGATTTTATGGCTATATTGATCCGTAAAATTCATGGCAAGTCCTGTCATTTCTTTGTTGAGAACTTCACGTACTTTTACATTTTGAACGAGATTTTCACCCAACTGCTGAATCGCAGCTCGCAGGTTCATTGCAATGCCAGAGTCTTCTTTCATTAAATCTTCTTTAATGGCATCACACAAAATAGTGACAGCACCACTAATAAAATTTAGAACTTGAGGACTATCAAGGAGAGCATCTTTACCGCTGTTAAGGCGTTGACTGGCAACACTATCGGGTTTCGCTAGCTCTAGCATGAGTGAATGTGCAATTGTTTCAATTTCTTGTCGCCATGGGTGTTCATGGTCGGCCAGCATTGATTCTACTTTTTCAACCAATGAGTCGATGGTACGTTGTTGAACATCAATTCCAATCCAGCTTGCGCCTCTTGCAAGTGACCAGACACCCAGTGCTTTAAACATTTTTCGGGTTAATTCACGGGTTTTATCTGGGTTTTGTACCACCCACTCATGGGCAATATCTAGACCACGTTGTAAAACATCTTGGTGGAAATCATTTTCCAAGACTGCACGTAGCATTTCACTGGCGAGTTTGTTGACTTGGGTATTACGTACCCATTGCACGCTGTTGTTTTGCACGAAATTAGCAATTTGCTCTTGGCTCACAAATTCAAAAATTTTCGGTACAGTTTGCTGAATGAGCTGCACCACTTGCGTATTGTTTTGCGGACTTGCCAACCATTGACCAATTGCGAGGCTTAAGTCTGTTTTTTCTAAGCTTTTTTCGACCACTTGAGGCGAAAGAAAATTTTCCTGTACAAAACGGCCCATCGACTCTGCAATCCGTGCCTTGTTACGCGGAATAATCTCGGTATGGTCACGTAAAAACTTAGGAATTGGTAACTTACCAAAAGGGTTCCGAAACAGAACTGTAATCGCGTACCAATCGGCTAGACCACCAACTACGCCGGCTTCGGCCCCTAGCATCAAAATATGAATAAAACCTGTGTATTCTGGCAGAAAACGGTCGGCTACCATCAGTGCAATCCACAGCACCACGACGATGATCAGCGCTAGGGTAGCAAAATATTTACTACGTTTAAGACTGGGCACGTGGTGAACTTCTTCTGCCATGCTCATAAATTTATCCTATTCATTTTTGTTTTACTGGAGGCTCGGGTGGTGGCAACAGCGCTCCTGTCGGACTCAATCCATATTTTTGTCCGATTGATTTCAAGATCAAGGTTGCATCAAAAGCGTCTTGAGGAGCTTGCTTTTGATCCCGATAACATTCAATAGTATACGACACTTGAACAGGGTCGATATTGACCACTTGTGGGAAATCATAGAACGGATCATGCCAGAAACCCGGATAGCGACGACCATAGCCATAAGGATAAAAGCTTGGAGCAGATGGATAAACCACAGCCTGACGTGGTGGTTTCTGACTTTGGTTACTTGGGTCATTCAGTACTTTAAAAAAGCGGAAACCTTTTTGTACGGTCGTTTGCGCTGATTTTACCAAAGTGATTTCTTCAGCTGCACCGTAACTCATATTCGGATCGGCTTGAAAACTAATACGAAACGTTTGCGCATTTAAAGGGTATGCGGAAAACTGGCCAAGTTGATCAAAGGTTTTTGGTTTACTTGGAGTCGTTGCACAAGCAGTTAAGGTTAAGGCAGCGCCTAAGGCTAAACAAAGAGAGAGATATTTCATGGTGAACTCCCAGCTGAGCATTAAAACAAAGATGACTCAGCATTAAAAATTAAGAAGCTTTAAAAACTACTGTTCGGTTCTAATAAAAATTCGGTTTCCTCTGGAGTAGAAACACGTCCGAGAATGGTATTGCGATGAGGATAGCGTCCAAAGCGATCAATAATGACTTTATGCTTTTTCTCAAAGCTTAAGTTAATTTCATTGCCAAGACGTTGAAATAATTTTAAGGCAAATTCATGGATCAATTTTGATTCACTATGCATAAACGGCATATATAAAAAAGAGCGTTGCTCTGGATTAAGCTGTGCATCGAGTTGCAAACTAATTGCTTCTTGTGCCAAAGCTAATGCCAAGCTGTCATAGGCAAAAGATTGGGGCTGATCACGATAGATGTTGCGAGAAAACTGGTCTAGTACAATAATCTCTGCCAAACGACCTTCTGCTGTTTTTCGCCAAGACCAGAGTTCTGCTTGAGTTGCCTGTCGATGAACATCAGAAAAATTTTCACGGATTTTTTTGTCAAAATCATCACTTTTTGCAAACCAAAGTGAACGGTGTTCAGGAGAAAACCAGAAGTTTAAAATGTCTTGTTCGTTCATGATATTGACAACTCTTTAGCAATTATTCTTCAATAAAATCACAATTCTTTCGTGTCTTAAATAACAAGATTGTGATAAAAATTGCCAAACTGGAATGATGTGATTATATAAGTAACCGTATCATCTCACGATTTTGTATATAGTGATCTTTAATAAGCGAGCAAATGCATGAGTCAACCCACTACACCATCTCAATCAGTTATTCCTGCTTGGGTGGATTCGTCGCTACTACAAGGCATGTTACGTGGAATAGAGCGTGAAAGCCTACGTATGCAAAGTAATGGGTTCTTATCACAAGAGTTACATCCGAAGGCACTAGGTTCGGCGTTAACACATCCAAAAATTACGACTGATTATTCAGAAGCGTTGATGGAGTTTATTACCTCACCTAAGCCAACGATTGAAGAAGCTCTGCATGAGCTCACCGATATTCATGCGGTTGTGCATCGTCATTTAGAAAATGGTGAAAAACTCTGGCCGCTGTCTATGCCATGTATGTTAGACGACAATGAAGAACGCATTCGTCTAGCGCAATATGGCACTTCTAATATTGGCCGTTTTAAAACACTATATCGCCGTGGGTTAGGAATTCGATATGGTCGTCGTATGCAGACCATTTCAGGGGTGCATTACAACTTATCTTTCCCAGATACACTTTTTGCTGAGCTGCAAGCTCATGAAACTGACGAACAATTAAAATCATTAAGTTTGCAGGATTACCGTAGCCATCGTTATTTTGGCCTTATTCGTAATTTTATTCGTTTAACACCATTGGTCATGTTCTTGGTGGGCGCGAGTCCAACGGTATGTCGTTGTTTCTTGACCGGACACAAACATCATTTGTTGCCTTTAATCAAAGGTTCATACTATTTACCGTATGCTACAGCACTCCGTATGGGGCGATTGGGCTATCAAAACTCAGCACAAAAAAGCTTAGGTATTCATTACAACAATTTGTCTGGCTATCTGGATGGTTTACAAAAAGCCGTTCATTCTCCTTACCCACCATTTAGCCGTTTAGGGTTAAATGATGCATCTGGTGAGCCGTTGCAAATTAATGATCATGTTTTGCAGATCGAGAATGAATATTACAGTCTAGTACGTCCAAAACAGGTGCCTCAAGCAGGTGAAACACCGTCTCAAGCTTTAAAAAATCGAGGCGTTGGTTATGTGGAGTTACGTGCTGTAGATGTAAATCCATACTCGGCAATTGGTGTTGATGAAACGACAGCAGGCTTTCTTGAAGTGTTAGCACTTTATTGTCTGTTAAGTGATAGCCCAGACTTATTATGTCCTGAGCAAGACTTGGTTGAGAAAAATCAGACAGAGGTGGTCAACCGAGGTCGAGCGCCAAACGCAACCATTACAGATTTAACTGGGTCGTATCACATCGAAGATTGGGCACGTTTATATATTGCAAAAATGCAAGATTGTGCACAATTACTCGATCAGACGTATGCAACCGACTTGTATGGTTCAGCTTTGGCGGTTATGCAAGCACGAATTGATGAAGTTGATGAAACTTTATCTGCCCATGTCATTGACGATACGTTAAAGCATGGTGGAACTTGGAGTTTTGGTAGCCACATGGCTCAGTTACATGCTGAAAGTTATGAACAGCATGAGCTTAGTGTGGAAACTTTGAAACATTTTGAACAGTTGGCTGCGCAATCTTTACAGCAGCAAGAAAAACTTGAGCAAGATACCAAGATCAGTTTTGATCAATATCTTGAACAATATCGATAATAAAACGAGGTTTTACATGCGATTAAGTTACCGTTTGGTGAGTGGACTACTTGTTTTAGCAAGTATAGTCGGCATGTCTTTTGCGTTGTATCTGGAACATGTAAAAGGTTTAGAGCCATGTCCGCTCTGTATTTTTCAACGTGTTGGCTTAATGGCGATGGGCCTTGTAGCACTCATAGCCTTTTTGCATAACCCAGTTTCCAATGCGGTTAAACGTTTTTATGCATTTTTAGCAGGCATCGCAATTTTATGGTCAGTGGGTGTAGCAGGACGTCATGTCTGGTTGCAACATTTACCACCAGATCAAGTACCAAGCTGTGGCCCGGGTTTAAATTATCTAATTGATGCCTTACCAATGAAAACGGTTTTACAAGAAGTATTGTCGGGTTCAGGTGAATGTGCAGCAATTGATTGGACCTTTTTAGGTCAATCTTTACCAGTTTGGTCATTGGTCTATTTCCTCTTACTATTACTGGTCTGTTTATGGCAGTTATTCCGTTTTTATCCAGTATTTAAGACAACCAAAAAAAGAGCTTAAAGCTCTATCAAAAAGCCCAACACTATGTTGGGCTTTTTATTGCTTGGGAATAGGTCAAAATATAAAAAAACGAATTAAAAAAAAGCATAATCATGTAGACAGATAGTTCTGTTTTTTATAAAGTGCAGCCGTTTATATATCCTTATGATTATAAAAAAATGCTTTTTAATATCTTTAATGTTTTGGAAAAAATAGGGTTAAGTGCGCAGAAACGTGCCGTCCATGTGCAATTTTCTAATGAACTACTCAATAGCCAAGTTTTTTTACAACGTATAGAAGGCCAACATCAGCTAAATGGGGGATTGGAAGCTGAGTTGATCTGCCTTTCAACGAGTGCCCAAATTGCATTGAAGCAGTTTATAGGTGTGCAAGTTGCCGTTGATCAGGTCACTGATTCTGGACAATTGTTCCGAACTACAGGAATTGTGACAGAAGCGAGTTATGGCCAGAGTGACGGTGCTTTAACGCTTTATAAACTCACCTTAAAAGACGCGACAAACTTATGGCACAAGCGCCGTAATAGTCGTGTTTTTATGAATAAAAGCATTATTGAAGTCACGGAAGTTCTATTTAAAGAATGGCAAGAAAGAAGTCCACTTTTTGCGACAAGTTTAAGTCTCGACCTCAGTGGGTTAAGCCAGAGTTATGATATTCGCCCATTTATCATGCAGCACAATGAATCTGATTATGACTTTCTTACACGCTTATGGCGAAGTGAAGGCGTTAGCTGGCTAATTGATGAAGCAGAGCTTTTTGTTCCTCACTTTACTGCACCTATACAACCTCAAAAACTAAGACTCATTGATGATAATAGCCAGTACCAAGCTTTAGCACGTCGTAGTATTCGCTATCACAGAAGTAGTGCAACAGAATATCAAGATAGCATTACTGGTTTTGTTGCAGTGCGGACTTTACAGCCGACTGCTGTACATGTGCAGCGTTGGCAACCTGATGCTCTAGCACATGAAGAAGGTGTAGGTTCAGTTATCACTACACACCTACATTCTGAGCAGTTTGATTCAGCGAGTTTGAGTCTTGAAGAAGCATGGCATCTTAGTCCTGCTTGGATGCAAGATTTGAAAGGGGAAGATCAGGCCACTGCTTCAAGTAGTAATCAGCTAGAGAAATTAAATCAGCACTTCACTGACATGTATGCGAGTCAGGCCAAATACTTTAAGGCCTATAGTAGTGTCCGTGATAGCCAAGTTGGTTATTGGTTTAACCTACAGGAGCATCCTGAAATTGATCAGCATGAAGGGGCTGATCAAGAGTTCCTCATCATTGCTAAAAATTTTTATAACCAAAATAACTTACCAAAAGATTTACATCAGCAAGTTAGCCAGTTGTTAACCCAAAGTCGTTGGGATAAACATGGTTATGATGATATTGAGCGCCAAGGTAATGAGCTGACCCTAATACGCCGTCAGATCAAGACGGCACCTGAATATAATCCAGAACAGCATCGCCCAATTGCTTACCCGCAAAGAGCCAAAGTCGTGGGGCCAGAGGGAGAGACTATTCATGTTGATGAATGGGGGCGCATTAAGGTGCGTTTTCTATTTACCCGTAGTGATGATCATGGGCATGACGGTGGCGCGGGTAGCAATGACAATGATACCGACTCAGCTTGGGTGGATGTACTGACTCCTTGGGCAGGCGAAGGCTATGGAGCACGTTTCTTACCACGTATTGGTGAAGTGGTGGTCATTGACTTCTTTGATGGCAATATTGACCGTCCATTTGTGACTGGACGCATTCATGAAGCACAGCGCTCACCAACCAAGTTCGATGTGAAAGGGCAGCTTCCTGATACTAAAAAACTAAGCGGAATTCGCAGTCAGGAAATCAGTGGTAGTGGTTTTAACCAATTACGCTTTGATGACACAACGGGACAAATTAGTACCCAATTACAAAGTAGTCATGCAGCAACACAGCTGAATTTGGGTAATTTAAGCCATCCGAAAGAACAAGCGACGAGTCAGGGTCGTGGAGAAGGCTTTGAGCTAAGAACAGATGCTTGGGGAGCTGTGCGTGCAGGTAAAGGCATGCTCATTAGTACCTATGCACAAGAGCAAGCTCAAGGACTTCACCTTGATGCGAATGAATCCAAACAGCAGCTTGAAGGCGGGTTAAACAACAGCAAAGCTCTAAGTGAACTTGCAAAAAATCAGCAAACAGATCCATTGGAAGTTCTTGATCATTTAAAAACCTTTTTAGATCAGATTGAACAGCGAGACAGAGATAAAGCTGCTGCATTTAAACAAGCGATTATGGTGTTAAGTGCACCAAATAGTATGGCCCTTACTAGTAATGAAAATATCCATCTGAGTGCAGATGGACATATTAGCCAAACTGCTGGTGATAGTATTAACCTGAGTACTCAAAAGAATTTTATTGCTCATGCCCAGAATAAGATAAGTTTTTTTGCAGCTCAAAATGGAGCAAGAATGTATGCAGGTAAGGGCAGAATTGAGTTACAAGCACAAAGTGATGGTACAGATATCATTGCACGAAAAGGGATACAGATTATTTCAACAGAAGATAGAATCGAAATAACTAGCCCAAAAGAAATTATACTCACTGCGGACGGTTCACAACTCAAGATTAATAGTTCGGGTATTTTCCCTGTAACTGGGGGCAAGCTTGAGGTTAAAGCAGGTCAGCATTTATTTATGAGCGGTGCAAATATTGTTGTTCCCAAGATAAGCTTACCTACTATAAAAACACCTTATAGTAATAAAATTAACTATAATTGGAATATAAATTCGGAAGATAAAAAAGAACTATTTATTATAAATAAAAAGAACAATAGCCTTATAAAAACCCATAAAAATAAGCTTGATAAGAATAATAATTTAAGTTCATTACGGTTTTATACACCAGAAGAAGCAGACTTTACTGCAATGATTTTTAATTCAGATTATATTCAGTTAAAGCAAAATATGCCTGATAGTGAAAATATTGATGAGCTTTTAGAGGAAACACTTTTGTATGACGAAGAAAATGATGACGTCTATACAGAAGAGGAGTTTTGATTAATGAGTAAATTAGTCACTATTACTTCTAAGTTTTATGATAAGTCTGGAAAGCAGATTATTAACTTAAATGTACAATCTAGATATAAAGATTCATTAAATGCTAATAGCCAAAAAACTGATAAACTCGGTCTTTTTGTATTTCAGGCTTCACCAAATAGAACTGTTGAGATATTAGCAAAGCCTCCTAATCAAAAAGATTATACAGTATTTAAAACGATAAACTCTTCTATTCATTCCTCAGAAAAAAATCCTATTAAAGTTCAGTTGCCAAAAACAATTGATGAATATAAACAAGTAAAGCAATCCAGCTCAACCAAAGGAATCGTAAGTACTTTTTTTAAAATTGTTGATATGAATGGAAAAGTTATGAAAAACTTTCCTATTCAATCACGACCAAAAGGTAAAGGAAATTCGCCCGATAAATATACAAATGATGAAGGCATAGTAGAAGTACGCTCATCACCTAATAGAGACATAGAGGTCTTAGTATTAACATCAAATGATACATTTTTTTTAAAAAGTTCAATAAATTCTGCTAATGGCAGTTCACAACCAATTTTTATTAAATTAGATGAGCCTTATGAAAAATTTAAAAGTGCATCTACGATTAAAATTTTAGATCGAGATGGAAGTGACTACATTGTAGAAAAAACTAATGTGGAAATGTTAGTTGTTGAAAATGGTAAAAAACAGCTTTTTAGTATTTCGAATGGAAAATTACCATTACAAAGCATGGTAGGGCAGAAACTAGAATTTACGGTGTATAAGCCTGATGGTAAGCCTTTAAAGACACAAACCTATATGGCAACGCGAGTCAAAAACAACCCTGTTGAGTTTCATCTGGATGTAGATATAACAAAAGGCAGTACGGCACAGAATGATCCAGAGATTAATAAGAATGTTAAAGTTGATATATTAATTACAATGGACCAAATGAAAAAAATGTGGCCAAAAGCTTCAGCTACAAAAATTCAACCAATTTTAGATGAATTAAATAGCGATTTAACTGGCTACAAATTGGATACTAGATTGAGACAAGCCCATTTCATGGCTCAAGTTAGGCAAGAAGTTGGTAGCTCTTTTTCACTGAGAGAACAAGTGGAATATATGGGGCCAACGGCATTGAAACAAATTGGCTATTATAGAACTCATCATAAACAAGCAGATATTGATGGATATAAAAGAGGCCAAGGACCAGCAAATGGAGAAGTAATTGCTAATCGCATGTACGATGATAATTATCGTAGCGCTAAATATAAATTAGGTAATACTTCTCCTGGTGATGGTTGGAGGTATTTAGGCCGAGGACTAAAACAATTAACAGGAAAGAATAATTATCAAGATTTAACTAATATGTACTCAACTATATGGCCTGGAGAGAAAGTCGATTTTGTAAAGAATCCTGAATTAATTGAACAACCAAAATATGCGGTTAGATCTGCCATTAGATTCTGGTTGAAATTTAAGCTTTATGATGTTGCTGATAAGGGTGCTAATGGAGAACAGGTAGATGCCATAACAAAAGTAATTAATGAAGCTACAAATTCATATGCTGATCGACGAGCACATTTTGTTCAGGCAAGAAAGATTTTTATTTAATATAGTGTTTATGAAATGAAAAAATATTTTACTAGTATTCTGTTTATTATATCATCTCTAATATATTCTCAGAATTTATTTGCAAAGGATCAATGTAATATTGACCAACAAGTAAACTTAAATATATTTAAGAAAAATGATTATAAATTCTATAATTATATATGTGAATCTTCGGAAGGTTCATATCTTAAAGGTTATGTAGGAGATCAAGAAAAAAAAATATTTGTTGGTGATTATTCTGATTTTGCAGCTAAGGAAAGTCCTAAACTTTTAGCTGTCAGTATTTATAAATCAAATAAAAGAAAACCTCCTATATTAATTACCCTTAACTCATCATATTACTGTTGTACTCCACAAATTGAAGGTGAAATTTATCAAGTTAACCTATATCAAATTAGTAAAAATAAGACTTTAAATCTGAAAAATATAACAAATATATTAGGTAGTAATGCAGAGGGTTTTGAAGGGATTGCAGAAGGGAAAGTCTATTATAAATATAAAAATATTTCTGAGATTAAAAAATGGTTAGATAAAAATTATTAATAGATTTATGATTTTTAGAATAATTTAAAAAAACCCAACATAAGTTGGGCTTTTTTTACGTCTCTACAATTCCTTCTAAATCTTCGAGCTTATAGTTCGGCATATCAATAATATGAGTTTGAATACCTTCTTGGACGTAATCATTAATATGAGGATATAACCAACGAGTAATCTGTTCCGCAACACTTGAGTGATACTGAATTTCAAAGTGATTTAAGCCATAAAACACGGCTTTATGTGAATCTGGAACTTTAAGCTGAAAACGTGGATTAGGGTGTTCGCCTAGCGCGCTTTTTACACTCACTAAGTAGTCGCCAATTACGGTCAACGCTTTATTGCGCACCTTTTCAAATTCTAAGGTCCCTGCTACTAAAAAGGTGTTGATATGGGAAGGTAGTGGAGCAGGGGCGCGGTTATCATCCATCATACCAATACGGGCATCCATATGTTCCCAATCATCATCACGAACGCTGCCGTGGCGTAGATCTAAAATACCATTACTCCGAATATTAACCAGTTGACCGAGTAAGCCGACAAAAGGGAAAGCCCCAAGTTTATCTTGTATGGTAAAGCCAAAGCGCTCTAAAACTGCCCCATGATGTGGAGAGCCAATACAGACTAGATTCTCGACCATATGGATCCATTGATACATATTTTGTTTGCCATAAAACAAGGCACTACGGGAAACCAGTCCGCCCATACTATGGCCAATTATATCGATGCTGGTAATTCTTGGATTACGTTGGACCAAGTCTTCTAATAAGTTTGAAAAACTGCGTCCATTGGCTGAAATGCGTCGACCTGTGTTGTAATTTAAATACAACATGGTGTTATGGTCACGCTGCGCTAACAGGCGCTCACCAATGCCGCCATAGTGTGCATTTGACCAAGTCAGATGGTTCATACACAAACCATGAGCCAAAATCACAATACGGCCTGCAAGTTCGCCTTGTTGTATTGCACCATAGTGATCGTATAGCACCATGGGTAAGGCGAGGGGGCTATGCTGTTTAAGTAGATAATCCCCAAAAATCCCATTCAAAATGCCGACTAAAAAATGTAGGCTTGGGGTCAGTGGTTTTTCGTGAAGTGTAGGATATTTTTCAATAATATGACGTAAGCTTGGCGCTAAAAAACAACTCCCATATTTTTGTAAAGCGCCATAAGAAAACTGATATGCCTTTTGCACAAATGGTCGTTTTTGAAAGTTTTTAGCATTTTGTGTGCTCACACCAAAAGCATTTTTTAATACTTCAATATTAATAACTTGAATTAATTCATGTACACCATTTAAGCTGGTACTGAACAGTTGAGCTAAACCTTCTAATACGTCTGCCTGACTAGGTGGCGTACGATCCCATTTACAATAAGTTTCATGTAGTGGTGTTAAGCTCGGCATATCTTTTCCCCATATACGTTATAACCGACGTTTTAAGCTGTACTTTTTATCAACGGCAGCTAACGTTTCCATCTTAGTAGTTTAAATAACACATGTTTTTAAAATACTGATGAATGGTTAGTTGAGTGGTTTTTCTTGTCTGACAATAGTGTTTTTATATACAAACTGAGAACAAAAATGTGAGTTTATTCTCAATTTAGAGGGAAAATATATGAATATTATCTACCTCCATGGCTTTAATAGTAGCTCTCTTTCAATTAAAGGGCTGAGCCTTAAGCAGTATTGTAGCGAATTGGGCATAAATGTGCATTTGCCAGATTTAAACAGATCTCCTGATCTAGTGGTTGAGCAAGTTTCAGCGCTTATTGAATCGTTACAAGACGTGGCTTTAGTTGGTAGTAGCCTTGGCGGGTTTTTTGCGACATATTTTGTCGCAAAATATAATGTTCCAGCTGTACTGATTAACCCTGCTATGCAACCATGGAAACTGTTTGATGAGTTATTTCAAGTTGAAAGTATGCCCTATGTGGTGAATGATCAATGGTCAATTGACCATGTTCAGTTACGGCAGTTACAACAACTGGAACTGAAACAACCTGAAAATGCCGACAAAATACTCGTCTTATTGCAACAAGGCGACGAAATTTTGGATTATCGTCAAGCACAACGCTATTATAGTGCTGCAACGCCATCCTCATTGATTTTGACGGATGCTCATGGCAATCATGCTATGGAAGATTTTGAAGAAAAATTACCGTTAGTGATCGAATTCTTTGCGCACACCATCAAATAAGGAAAACGTACAACGTGACACAATATACGGCTCAATCGCTTGAAGTTCTTTCTGGTTTAGACCCTGTTCGTCGTCGTCCAGGGATGTATACCGATACGACTCGACCTAACCATTTAGCCCAAGAAGTTATTGATAATGCTGTTGATGAAGCATTAGCTGGTCATGCCGACAAAATATGTGTCACGGTTTATAAAGATGGTTCGTTGTCGGTTGAAGATAATGGCCGTGGTATGCCAGTCGATATTCACCCTGAATATGGTCAAAGTGGTATCGAAATCATTCTGACCAAGCTCCACGCAGGCGGTAAATTCAGTACCGATAACTATCAGTTTTCAGGTGGTTTACATGGTGTGGGGATTTCGGTTGTAAACGCTTTATCTACACGTGTTGAGGTCGAAGTTCAACGTCAGGGTAACCTATACCAAATGGCCTTTGAGCAGGGTGAACCAGTAGCACCTTTAGCTGTTATCGAAGGGAAAGCTCCAAAGCGCGCGACGGGTACAACTGTACATTTTTGGCCAGAAGCTAAATATTTTGATAGTCCAAAATTTGCGTTAAAAGCACTGAAACACAATTTAAAAGCCAAAGCTGTTTTAGCTGCTGGTTTAAAAATTACTTATATCGATCAAATTAACGATGAAAAAATCGAATGGCAATTTGAAAATGGCCTCGTCGATTATTTGATGGATGAATTGCAAGACCGCGAAATTTTGCCAAACCCTGCATTTGTGAGCAGCGGTCAGGCAGACCGAGCGGCATGTGAATTTGCGATTTGTTGGAATGTGGAAGGTGGTGAACAGGTTCAAGAAAGTTACGTCAACTTAATTCCGACTGCACAAGGCGGTACTCATGTGAACGGTTTGCGCTCTGGGGTTACCGAAGCATTGCGCGAGTTCTGTGAATTGCGTAATTTGCTACCACGAAACCTTAAACTTTCGGCAGAAGATGTTTGGGATGGCGTGAACTATATATTGTCGCTCAAGTTCCAAGAACCGCAGTTTTCAGGTCAAACCAAAGAGCGTCTTTCGAGTCGTGAAGCATCAAATATTGTTTTAAATATTGCTAAAGATGCTTTCGCGCTCTGGCTCAACCAACATGCTGAAATTGCTATGCAGTTGGCAGAAATGGCAATTTCTAAAGCAGGTCGCCGTTTAAAAGCAGCAAAGAAAGTCGAGCGTAAAAAAATTGTTTCCGGCCCTGCATTGCCGGGTAAGTTGGCAGATTGTGTTGGTCAAACACGTGAAGACAGTGAGTTATTTATTGTCGAGGGCGACTCTGCTGGCGGTAGTGCCAAGCAAGCGCGCGATAAAAACTTTCAGGCGATCATGCCGATTCGTGGAAAAATCTTAAATACGTGGGAAGTTTCTTCAGATGAAGTATTGGCTTCTCAAGAGGTCCACGACATTGCCATTGCGATTGGTGTAGATCCGGGCAGTGATGATTTATCTGAACTCCGTTACGGTAAAATCTGTATTTTGGCCGATGCTGACTCGGACGGTTTACACATTGCGACTTTGCTTTGTGCTTTATTCGTTAAACACTTCCCAGCATTGGTTGAAGAAGGACATTTGTATGTGGCAATGCCACCATTGTTCCGTATCGACATTGGTAAAGATGTTCATTACGCGCTTGATGATGATGAACTTGAAACTATTTTGAAAAATATTAAAGGTAATCGTAATCCGCAAATTACCCGATTCAAAGGATTGGGTGAGATGAACGCGATTCAACTACGTGAAACCACGATGGATCCTAATACACGCCGTTTGGTTCAATTAGATCTTGATGATGCCCATTTTACGGCGGGTTTACTCGACAAGTTACTTGCGAAAAAACGTTCGGCAGATCGTAAGCAGTGGCTTGAGCAGAAGGGTAACTTAGCTGATATCACTGTCTAAAAAGGCGTAAAAAATCCCCGCTCAATTGGCGGGGATTTTTTATGTAAATCTAAATTGTTGGAAATCACCACAACGATTTCTAATATTAAATTAAAATAGACAGATCTGTATATTTTAATTTAGGTCGTAATTTTTATAGCCTGTGGAAATTGAAAAACATCGCAATTCGCTCCACCTCCAATTCGATCCACCACTGCAAAATCACTTGGTGCCTCAAAAGTAAGCAAAGGATGATGCCATGTGCCTGCCCGATAATTGATACTTTGCTTGCCATCCGAAACAAAAGCACATAGTTTTGAAATATCAGGAGTATTTTCGTCTAAAGCAGGCGCCACAACAATTAAAAATTTTTGTTGCTGTAATGGAATAAATGCTTGAGAGCCTTTCGGATGGCGCTCTAGCATTGAAATCTCCAGAGGTAACACACTGGCCTTAATATTTCGGAATATACTAATTCCTGCCTTTGCTTCCCCTTCAATTTCAGTTTCAACAAGCGCATGGTAGCGCTCGGTGTGTGCATCATTAATATGAAAAAAATCATGCCCGTCACAACAGATGACCTCTCCGAAGGGCTGGAAGTTTTCAATAGTTAAAGGCTGAATTTGAACATTCTTCATGATCATGAGTTGGCAATTTTTCCCCATAAACGAACACGACTAATACCACCGTCTGGAATCATGTTAATACGAATATGAGAGATTTTTTCATGCTGTAAAATCTCATTCACGTATTCATGAATATGGTCCATTTGCATCGGTTGGGCTTCTAGTAAGTAAGACCAGAACATACTTTGAGGAATTAATTGTGCATCGGTTGCGTTTTCAAGGTAAACCGCCTGAATAGATACTTGGGCAGGGAAGTTCCCTTTAAAATGAGCCGTATCAATTTCAAGCTTTTCAATTTTTCCGCTTTTGCCCAACGCAAGAATACACCAGTCATAACCCGGTGCACGGCGGCGTTTGGTTTCCCATCCATCGCCCATGTTGACTCCACGGCCTGGGTTAATCAAATTACGAGGATGGCCAAAATGAGCATCACTATAAGCAACTACGCGGCCACCATTTTCGAGAGCCAATAAATCGAGAGTTTGTTCGCTGTCAGTTACCTGAATATGAACATTACCATAGACACGTAAACGGGCAATACCGCCATCTGGGAAAATATTAAGGCGTATATGAGTGAAAAGTGCATCATTATTGACCATAAAAATATGATGCTGGCTCGGGCCTAGTTCAGTATTTCCTAAAACATTCTCCCATTTTGCCCCTGTCAGGTCCCCATTTGGTGCATAACATGCTTCTAATGATGCAGATGCAGGATAATTTCCTGTAAAAAAGCTGGTATCAATATCAAGAGCAGTGATTTTTCCACTTACGCCTAACTTCACGATACACCAATCATAACCTGCGTGACGTTTACGGCGCGTCTCCCATCCATCCATCCATTTGCCGTTGTCATCAAATTTATCTTCAACAAAAATAGGTGCATCAAATTGCAGCATACGCTTTGCTTCTGCAAAGAAATCATCTGAACACTCAATGACTTGTGCACCAATTCGGGCATCTGCCAAATTGGTCTTAGTATTCAAAATCTCAGGAAGTTCAAAAGCTGGAGCGTGCAATGTTGCCATAATGGAGTATCCGTATTTCTTGTTAAAAACATGATTTTTCATTTAAAACTGCGCTAACACGGAGCGTGCCAAGTCGAGTTTTACACGTAAATATATAAGCATGGTGCATGCCAGTTTTGTGGAAAAGCTAAATAAATTTTGAACGATGGCATGTTTTTAGCATAAGCACCCTATAGGTGAATATCTATAGGAGAGTGTTATGAATGTGGTGATTATTGGTGCAGGAATGGGAGGTCTAACCACAGGCATTGCATTAAAGAAATTTGGTCACCAAGTTCGCATTTTTGAGCAAACTGAAAAAATTCTTCCTGTCGGCGCGGCAATTTCGCTGTGGTCGAATGGTGTGAAATGTCTGAACTATCTGGGATTAACTGACAAAATCGCCAAACTTGGTGGACAAATGGATGATTTGGCCTATGTGGATGGTTTAACTGGAGATGTGATGACACAATTCAGTTTACTACCATTAATTGAAGAAGTAGGCCAACGACCTTATCCAGTTGCACGTGCCGATTTACAAAATATGCTGATGGATGAGTTTGGACGAGACCAAATTTATCTAGGCAAAAAAATGGTGAGCCTTGAAGACAAGACCGATTCTGTCGAGGTGCATTTTGCAGATGGTAGTTCAACGCAGGCTGACTTATTGATTGGGGCGGATGGTACTCACTCACTAACCCGTACCTATGTGTTAGGTCAGCAAGTACAGCGCCGTTATGCGGGTTATGTGAACTGGAATGGCTTGGTTGAGATCTCTGAAGATTTGGCTCCGGCCCAGCAATGGACGACTTATGTGGGCGAAGGCAAGCGAGCTTCTTTAATGCCAGTTGCAGATGGAAAGTTCTATTTCTTTTTAGATGTGCCTTTACCAGCAGGATTAGATAATAATCGAGATGAATATAAAAAACTTTTAAAACAATATTTTGTTGATTGGTGCCAACCCGTACAGCAGCTTATTGAACGCTTAGACCCGCAAAAGACCAATCGGGTAGAAATACATGATATTGAACCGTTCACTCAATTTTATAAAGGTCGCGTGGTGATTTTGGGTGATGCTGCACACAGCACGACACCTGATATTGGGCAAGGCGGTTGCCAAGCCATGGAAGACGCGATTTATTTAGCGCGTTCTCTGCAAATTAACACTTTAGGGCTAGAAGATGCTTTGCGACGTTATCAAAACAAGCGTAATGAACGTGCTAATGAATTGGTACTTCGTGCACGCAAACGTTGTGATGTGACACATATGAAAGATGAAGCTGTTACACAAGCATGGTATGAAGAATTACGCCGTGAACAAGGTGGACATATTATGCAGGGAATTATTAGCAATATTGTGGGTAATCCACTTGATTAAAACAAAAACAGCAAGGAATTTTCCTTGCTGTTTATCTTCTAAATTTGGATTTTAGAAGTGGTATTTAACCAATGCACTAACGTTATTTTCGTCGGCACCTTTAATACCAAATTTATTATTCCACACTGAGTGCTCGATACCTAGGTATAGGCGTGTATCAGGAGAAATGTGTTTACCCACATTCCATTTCCACTGAGTTGTCCAGTTTAACTCACTCGCATGGTCGCCTTCAGCAGTTGACCAGTCAAGAAAACCATCTACCAAGAAATCTTCAGATGCGAGTTTAAATGGAATACCATAAACGAATGTCATTTGATAATCGTCGTCAGTGTTCTCATTGTTTGCACGGTAGAAGTTTAAATTTGCATATTGGAAATATGGGATATCTAAATCAACTGCAAAACCATAAAGGAAGTTGTCGAAGTTGTTGCCGTCTTCACTGTTACCTTCCCAAGTAGTACTAATGAGTACATCTTTGATTGGGCCATACGACAGTTTTTTACTAGACACTTCGCCTAAACTTAGACGTGGTGATAACTCAAAGTAAGTACTCTTGTGGTCATTTTCACCACGCATGCGGTCCATAAAGAAAAACACATCAGCGTATTTAACTTTTGCTGCATATTCCAAAGTAATCGTGGTTTCTTTGTCATCTACAACTTCATAGTTTTCACCATAAAGTCCAGTCACACTAAAATCTTGCCAGATTGGTTTCGCCTGAACCATGGCAGTTGCAGATAACAAGGCACAAGTCGCCGCAAGTTGCTTTAATTGCATTTAAATGATCTCCCCCCAAATAAAGCACGCTAAGGATACAGGGTCTTAAGCAAAAATGAAGCCAAATTTGATCAACGGTTAAAAAAAAGCCCACCGAAGTGGGGCGTTAAAAACTAAATCTTTAATGAGTATTTCTTGTGTTTATTGTTTGGCTTAAATGTGGGGTGCGCGAGCTACGAAATGAAGGTAAATGATTAAATAATAAATTCAATAAGATAGCAAAGATACAAGTTGAACTAATGCCCGAATGGAACAAAGTTTGTACCCAAACTGGGAAATGAGCATAAAACTCATGGTTAATAATTGGGATCATCCCAGCTGATAAAGCTGTTGCGACAATAATCAAATTTTTCTGATCGTTATAATCTATCTTTGCCAAAGTACGAATTCCACTTGCTGCAACCGACCCAAACAAGACCAAACCTGCACCACCAAGTACGGGCATTGGAATCGCTGCAATCAAACGACCCATAATAGGTAGTAAACCTAAAATAATGAGAATGACACCACCTGCTGCGACTACAAAGCGGCTTTTGATGCCTGTAATCGCCACCAGTCCAACATTTTGGGCAAAAGCGCTTTGCATGAAAGAACCAAAGATAGGCGCAAAAGCACTTGAGAACATATCTGCACGAACACCATTGGCGATACGTTTTGAATCGACTTCAGTTCCTACAATGTCTCCGACAGCAATAATATCGGCTGTGGTTTCCGTCATAATCACTAAGGTAACGATTAGCATTGATAAAATTGCACTTATCTCGAAAGTCGGTAAACCGAAAGCAAATAAGTGTGGAAATTGGAGCCATGCGCCTGAACTCACCTGACTAAAATCACCAAAACCCATGAAGTAGGCGAGGGTGGTACCAGCCACAATAGCCAACAAAATTGATAAACGACGAATGCTTGCTTGCGGCAGCATATTCAGAACAATCACAATGCCTAAGGTCAGCAGGGCCAAAGAGATATTTTCTACGCTCCCCCAGTCAGGTGCTTTATTGTTGCCACCCATCATCCAGCGAATCGCAACGGGTAACAAAGATAGACCAATAATCGTGATGACGCATCCTGTCACAACAGGTGGGAAAAAACGAATAATTTTTGAAAAGTAAGGTGCAAGGCATAGCCCAATTAAAGAGGCTGCAATGACCGCGCCGTAGACAGCAGGTAAACCACCGCCTGTAGTGATAATGGCGACCATGGTGGCCACACCCGCAAAAGATACACCCTGTACCAGAGGTAATTTTGCCCCTAGATATTTAGTTCCGATGGTTTGGATCAGGGTTGCCAATCCACCTACAAATAGGGCCGCTGCAATTAACATTCCGATTTGTGCTGAGCTTAAGCCAGCTGCCGTTCCAATAATCAAAGGCGGGGCTACAATGCCACCATACATGGTCAGCACATGCTGTAAGCCGTAAGCAAAACTTTTGGAAATTCCTAAATATTCATGCTCTGGAGAAATTGCATTTTTTTGCTGATGATTCATATTTTTCTCCTATTTATAATTGAGTTAGCTACCGCGATAAGTGGAGTAAGCAAATGGGCTAATCAGTAATGGAATGTGATAATGCTGATTGATGTCTTCTATAAAAAATTGGATACAAACACGTGGGAAAAAAGTTTTGACTTGCTGCGATGAAAAATAAGGGGCAATTTCAAATTCAAGTTGATAAGCACCTTCTGCAAAGTCTGTTATTCCAAAATCACTCACTCGACCATCTTGATTGGTGGTTGCTGTCGCTATCAGCTCATGGGTTGCTGCATGAAACAACTTCACTTCTACGTCTGCAGCTGGTTTACCTAAATTCGTATCTAAAATATGAGTGCTGATCATGCTTGTATTTCCTGAGATAGACGTAATAGAGCAATCGCTGCAAGTTGCTCATATACAATTTTTTTTTCGATAACTAAGTCGTTTTGTAGTCGTTCATGTAGCTTTTTTAAAATTTCATCGCTACTGAGGCCTGCCGCTTTAATTAAAAAAATAAAGCCAAACTTTTGTTCATAATCAAGATTACCTTGAAGCAGAGCTTGTTGTGTTAGTTCATCTAAAGAAATGCCAGCTTGTTCTTTAGATGAAAAATCTTGCTCTTTTGCATTGAGTTGTTTTTTAGCTTGGCGTTCACCAATTTTTGGATGGGTTGCTAAAGCCGCCAGTATCTCTTGCCATGACCACATTTGACTTAACTGTTCTGCATATTCCAAAAGAGATGCTTTTGTTGAATAGGGACGATTTGAGATGATTTTTTCGGCCCATGCTTGAATGTGGACACAGTTTTTTAACAAAGTCTTGAGTTGTTCTGGTGGGGCTTGATTAAACTCGGCTAAAAACACTGTTATTCCTAAACTCGTTATCTTGATATAGAGTTTTAGCAATAACAGTGCCAATAGCGAGTTTTAATTCGCTTAAGGATTTTGAAAATTAAAAATCAATTATTTAGTTATGTGATTTTTATACCAATGTTCAGCAATTTCCTGACGACGACATATCCAGACCCGATCGTGCATTTGAATATAGTCGAGAAATTTCTGTAGTGCTTTAAAACGGCCCGGACGCCCTAAAATGCGGCAATGCATTCCAATCGACATCATTTTTGGTGCAATTTCTCCCTCTGCATACAACACATCAAAACTATCTTTCAAATATTGAAAAAACTGTTCTGAACTATTAAATCCGCCCGGTGAACAGAACTTCATGTCGTTACATTCTAAAGTGTAAGGAATAATCAGATGAGGACGTGATGCGCCATCAGCATTGGTAAGCGTTGTCCAAAAAGGCAGGTCATCACCATAATAATCTGAGTCATATTGTATTTGTGGAAACTCTGCGAGTAACTGACGTGTATTGGGGCTGTCACGTCCGGTGTACCAACCTATCACTTTATTTTCAAACAGGTTTTCTAAGACAGTTAAAGCCTGCTCCATATGCTGTTTTTCGACTTCACTATCGGTATCTTGATAGTGAAGCCAGCGGTAACCATGAGAAACCACATCGTAATCAGCTTGCTTAATCGCTTCTACAATATAAGGGTTACGAGCAAGTGCCATTGCAACCCCAAAAATTGTCATTGGAAGTTTGCGCTTTTGGAATTCACTATGAATGCGCCAAAATCCAGCACGTGAACCATATTCGTACATAGAGTCCATCGACATATGTTTAGCTGGGTAACTTGCGGCACCAATAATCTCTGATAAAAACTGTTCTGAGCCATCATCGCCATGCTCTATATGTTTTTCGCCACCTTCTTCATAATTAAGAACAAATTGCACAGCAACCTTGGCATTATTAGGCCATTTAACCTGTGGAGACTGGCCGTGATAACCGATTAAATCACGTGAATAAGGAGACTTCTGGATTTGCTCAATAAGCTCTGCTCCAGATAGATAAGATTTGGACACGATTGCTCTCCTTTTGTTCAATTTTTCATAAAAATTTAAAAAATCAGCTTGCATATTTTTATAGATGGACTGATATTGAAGGTATGAAGATCTTCAAAATAAATTAAAAGCAGTACGTTTAAGTCAGGAGATAACAAACCATTACACCATCAAAATGTACAATTGAAGTCAGTTCATGCATGCTTAAAACATGCCAACATAAAAAAGTTTTGCATAGAAAAGATCCACAGTAAGAAAGAGAGGATGGTATTTATGAATATTGAAATCCGCACAGATAAAAACATCCATAACAGCGAACGTTTAATTACTTATGTACGTGCAGAACTTACTCAAGAATTCCAACGTCATAGCGAACGTATTACGCATTTCTCGGTTCATTTTAGTGATGAAAATGGGGACAAAGGTGGTGACAAAGATATCCACTGTATGATTGAAGCACGTCCTTCAGGTTTGAAACCAGTTGCAGTACACCATAAAGCAGGAAATATTGATGCTTCAATTCATGGCGCGATTGAAAAATTAAAACGTAGCCTTGAACATACTTTTGAGAAAAAGGAACACCCGAGAGGTGGTCAACCAGAATTCATTGATGATGAAGTTTAATTTAAAATGCTAAAAAGCCCTTCGGGGCTTTTTTTTATATTTAATGAAAATAAAACTATTCACAACATTAGGTTTGCAATGCGATGCAATCAACCTCTAAAATCTTCAGAAGAGATTAGGCATAATAGCCCTAATATATTTTTGAGAGATGGTCATGTTAACCACCCAGCAGCAAGCTTTAATTAAAGCCATAGAAGAATTAGAACTCGCGCAAGTGCAAAAATTACTTGCTGAAGGACTTGATCCGAACTTTATTGATCCGGAACAAGGACCACCTGTATCAATCATTTGTGATGGAATTTTTAAATGGTGGGAAGATGTATCAGAAGCTTATGAAGCTGGTACACCACTATCACAAGAAGAAAAACAACAATCATTACAGGTTTACCTCGATATACTCGAAGCGTTGATTCAAGCCAAAGCGAATGTACACCTTTGGGATGCAGAAGAGTTTTATGGTCCTTTATGGGATGCAGCAAGCTCGGCATGTGCGCCAGCCGTTCAACGTTTATTAAATGAAAAAGTTGATCCAAATACACGTGATGAAGAAGGACTCACTATTTTATCTTCAATCAGTCAGTTGTTCTTTGATTGTGACTTTGATGAAATAGATTGGTCAGAAGCGCTTCAAGAAGAGCGTGAAACATTAGAGTTATTGCGCCAACATGGGGCAAAAATGTCAAAAGAACTAACTACTTGATTGGATAATAGAATGAGAACATTTCAAATTTTAACTTTTGCTCTGACCACTGTTGCTGCTGGAAGTACTTTCGCTGCGGAGTTTTCTTTTGACCGCCCAGGTGCAGGCTTTGGAACAGGGATTACTCCAGTTGGTAAATTGGCTTGGGAACAAGGCTTACCAAGTGCAACTTATACAGAGTCAACGGTTGATGGTGTTAAAGAAAAGACGGTAACTGTAAATGAGGATATGTTATTCCGTACCGGTTTAGCCGACGGCTTGGAATTACAATTAGGTTGGCAAGGTCCAGCATGGACTCAAACCAAACGTGCTGGTAAAAAACATGACACTTCAGGCTTTGGTGATGTCAGCATCGGTTTGAAAAAAGCAATTGATCTAAACGATGAAAACTTATCAATGGCTGTGTTAGCTGAAGCGATCATTGCCACTGGAAATGATGAATTTACTGCACATGACGATATTTATAGCCTAAGTTCAGCAGTCGCTTATAAATATAATGACTTAGTAGGCACATCAATTACCATGCGCTACGAAGTACAAAATAGTAACTGGGCAGTAACTGCAATCCCGACGATTGATTATAAAATCGCAGGTAAGCTGTCAGGTTATTCTGAGTTTATTTACCGTAAAGCTGAAAGCCAAGACTATGAATACGGTTTAGGGACAGGTTTAGTCTACGCTGTAAATGATCGTACCCAGCTCGATGCAAGTATCGGGGTTGATTTAGAGGGTCAAGACAAGAGCTACAACGGTGGCTTAGGCGTGGCATTCTTGTTCTAATCGAAGCAATTTAAATTTATGTTAATGAAAAAGCTTATTCATCAGGGAATTCTTTATTTTCTAGCAGTTGCTGTTTGTGTGTTTAGCCAGTTGGTTTCTGCGCAAGATAAGCTACTCTCACCCGAACAAGCTTTTTCATTTTCGGTTGAATCTTCTGAGCCGCATACTGCGAGTTTGTCTTGGCAGATTCAGCCAAATTACTATCTTTATCAGCATAAATTTTCCGTACAACAAGGTACTCAACCTTTAACTTTAAAGTTACCTAAAGCGGTTGCCCAATATGATGAAAATTATGGGCAAAGTCAGGTTTACTACCATCAAGTTAATTTCCAAATTAAGACTAAGCCTTCAGAGCACTATAGTGTGACTTGGCAGGGCTGTGCCAAAGACCGTATTTGTTATCCACCCCAGACCATTGAGTTTCAAACCGATGCAGATGGCTTGGTGGGTGTGCAAAACCAAGCAGGAACAGCGCCAAAAAGATTACTAGATTTAGCGAATACACAATCCGACACTTCCTCGAGTTCAGAATCTTTAGAAAAAGAGCAGAGTACAGAGACAGCAGCTGATACGACTACACCTCAAATTGCGCAAGATCAGATCTGGTCAGCCAAGTTAATTGAACACTCGCTTTGGTATGGAGTTTTATTATTTTTAGGTTTAGGCATGTTGCTCGCATTTACGCCATGTTCTTTACCGATGCTTCCTATTTTAACTTCACTGATCATTCGCGAACATAAAGGTTTAAAGGCTTGGACCATTGCGCTTACTTTTGTGTGTAGCATGGCATTAGTTTATGCAGGCTTGGGTTTAATTGCTTCTTCGGCAGGCTTAAATTTCCAACGCTGGTTACAACAGCCAGCGACTTTAATTGCTTTTAGTTTGCTGTTTATTGTTTTTGCTCTGAATTTATTTGGTTTGTTTGAGCTTCGTTTACCTCAGACATGGTTAAACCGACTTGACCGTATTCAGTCAATGCAACAAGGCGGTACTTTGGTCGGTGCTGGGGTTATGGGTGTCGTTTCTGCGCTTTTGGTGGGGCCTTGTATGACCGCACCTCTCGCTGGAACTTTATTATTTATTTCTCAAACACAAAACCAATGGCAAGGTGCTTTGCTTTTATTCTGCCTAGGTTTTGGAATGGGAATTCCACTACTGCTTGCAAGTATTTTAGGGGCAAAATTCTTGCCTAAAGCAGGCGACTGGATGCATCAGATTAAAGTGATTTTTGCTTTTCTGATGTTGGGTTTAAGCCTCTACTTTATTCGTCCTTTATTGCCAGATTTGGGTATGCAAGTGCTTAGCCTCGTATTAGGCCTTGCTTTTATCGTCTATGCTGTTTATCAGTTTTTCTGGAAAAAAGGGCAACTACAATGGCTCTACGCGATTTTATTATTAATCGTTACACCTTTTGTAGCCTATAACCAATATCAATATATTCAAAATCGAACTTTGCAAAGTTCTGCCCACATGGCCGAGTGGCATATTGCAACAACAGCAGCGGACTTTGAAAAAATTTTAGCAGCAGCGCCTGCTGATCGGGCTATTGTGGTTGATGTCTATGCAGATTGGTGTGTTGCTTGCCAACCGATTGAGCACCGTATTTTAAAAGCACCTGAGGTTCAATCTGCTCTTGCACCTTATTATTTAATTAAGCTTGATTTGAGCCATTATGACCAGTCGCATGAAGCACTACTCAAGCAGTGGAATATTTTAGGACCACCGACCTATTTATTTTTAAGTCCAGAGCAAAAAGAGATTCGTGCTTTACGTTTAACGGGCGCTTTTAGTCAGCAAGAGCTTTTGCAGCAACTTGCGAGTTTGGCAAAATTCAAAGAATCATAAGGTATCGATAGCTTCTGTCTGATGAAATGTACGTACCTGATTACGTCCTGAAGCTTTTACTGCATAGAGTGCTTGGTCAGCCTGCCGAATAACCAGATAAGGATCTTGTGCAAAAGCTGAACTGCTTATTCCAAAACTCGCACTAATGTGAATAGGATTATTTTGAGCGGTAAAAACAGGTAATTCTTGTAGGGCTTGGCGACAACGCTCAGCAATTTTTTCTGCTTGAATAATATCTGTATGGGGGAGTAGTAAAATAAATTCTTCTCCACCAAATCGACCAATAATATCCTCGCTACGCAAATTCTCAGAAAGACATTGAGCAATTTCAATTAAGACCTGATCACCTTGATGGTGGCCGTATATATCATTAATTTTTTTAAAATGATCGATATCAAGAAGTACCACAGCATAATCAAATTGTTGTTGGTGTAGCGACTCCAAATGCATGTTTAAACTACGTCTATTTAATACATTAGTTAATGGGTCGATTTGGCTTAAACGTTGAATATAAGTTTCTCGCTGACGCCATTGGGTGAGTAATATTTCAAATAAAACAAAACAGGCCAATAAAATAGGCATAATAAAAAAAGCCATACTTCCTAACCAGAAAGAATTGGTTTGGGCATGATCCATGGCTCTAAAATTAAATAGAGGTGCATACGCTAAAGCACCTGTCATACTTAAATATGTACAAACAGTTAAAATAATTGTGGCAGGTACAAGGGCGCTATAAACAATTTTACGGTCAAATAACACCAAACCCACCCCAATCGTACCCACATAACCGACCATAGTGGCAGGGCTGATACTGCCAATTAAATATCCATCATGACATAGCATAAGTGCAAAGAACTGCACGCTAATGAAAGGAATAACTTTTTGAGCCCATTCATCATTTTTGTAGCGGTAACAGGGAATAATCAAAAGGACTAATAAAAATAAGGTAAATAAATTGAGCCAGATTTGTGATTCAACTAAAGGTAAATTTGCCCATTGCCAGACACTTGGTGTAATTAAAATATAGCCTTTCCATAAAATCCAACTGAAATTCATTGCGCAAGCAAGTGTGAGCATCAGTGCGCTTTTTTGTAATGGCGTCCAGTTGATGATGTGATTATTGTGGATGAAATCGATTATCACCTGTTTTATTCTATTTACGGGATAAGTGATTAAACGATTTTTCATAATAAATAAGGGCTCCTAAATATAGATGCCTCTTTGTTAGACCATCCTAAAATTGGATTGTTTCAATAATTTATATTTTAAACATAACATGATTTTCAATTTATATATGATGACTTTTTATAAAGAAAATGATGTGAAAAGTTTTGAGGTCTATTCACATCATTTATAAATAAATTAAGTTTTATCGAGTTCGTGGGCAAATTCAGCAATATCTGCCAATGCTTGTTTAGCCTCATCAAACCATGCATTAAACATCTGGAAGTTATGCCACATGCCCGTATAAAGTTTGAATTGAACTTTAACGCCAGCATCTTCAGCTTTTTCTCTAAAACGCTTGGCATCGTCTAATAAGATTTCTTTAGAACCCACTTGAACTAAAGTAGGTGGTAGGCCATGCAAGTCATCGAAGATAGGGGAAACACGCGGGTCGTCGGCTGCGATGTGATTGCCTATATAGTACTGAGTGCCTGTTTGTAGTGCCTCAATTGATAATAAAGCATCATGTTTTTTGTTAAACCGAAGAGACTCACTCGTGAGTGTTAAATCCAAAAATGGAGACAACAAGATCAGGCCACTCGGCATGAGTTCAGGTTGTTCTTTTAAACGTAAGCAAAGTGCTAACGCTAAATTTGCCCCGCATGAATCACCCGATAAAATAATATCTTTCGGCTGAATACCTTGTACCACCAAAGACTGATAGATGTCATATAGGGCTTCAGTTGCCTCAGGGTAAGGATGTTCAGGTGCAAGCGGATAGTCCACATGAATAATCTGCATTTGAGTACGGGCAGCTAAATCCGTCATAAAAGCATGATGTGTTTTGACACTACCAAGGAAAAAAGCACCGCCGTGAATGTGAAAAATCAGTTGAGTTGCAGAATCTTGCGGTTTGATTTCTTCACCTTTAATACCTGCTAGTCGAATCGGGCGCACGGAAACATTTTTTTGTCGTGGGAAAGCACGACACATCTGATCTAGCACAGGACGTAAGGCAGTAGCCGGCAAATTTAGCTGGCTTGGCTTGCGAATTGTTGTTTTAAGAAAAGTTTCTGTAAAATAATATTTCCAAACATTTGATATATTCATATAGCATCCATTTTTATGCTAGTTTCTTGTTTTCTTGTAAATTTTATTTTGCAAGATTACAAGGTTACACGAAACAGTCACATTCAAAAATTGCAATATCTTTGCGACTTCTGAATACTGAAAATCTTGAAAGACCCAAGGATATTACAAAAATGAAAAAGATTGCTTTAGCTTTAGGACTCATTGGTATGGCTGCATTTGCCAATGCGGCTGATTCACTCAATGGAACGGTATGGAAAACGATTGATGATCAGACCAACAAGCCAAAAGCCGTAGTGAAATTTACGGAACAGAAGGACGGAACCTTAACTGCAACCATTCAGAACATTTTGACACCGGGTGAAGAAAACGCTTGTACAAAATGTGAAGGTCCGTACAAAAACAAACCGCTTAAAGGTGTCACCATTGTACATAATTTAAAAAATGTAGGTGGTAACAGTTATGAAAACGGTACGATTTTAGACCCAAAATCAGGTAAAACTTACAAACTGAAAGGTGAGTTAACCGATGGCGGCAAAAAGCTTAAATTACGTGGTTATATTGGCGTTTCTGCACTTGGTCGTAACCAAACGTGGATTCGCGCGAACTAAAAGTTTTAATAAAAAAACGAGCCAAATGGCTCGTTTTTTTAGGCTTGAATATTTTGATAGGCGGTTTCATCAAAACCCACAATAAAACCCTGTGAAGTTTTTAAAATAGGTCTTTTAATCAAACTTGGTTGAGCAATGAGTGCTTCAATCAGGTGATCTTCACTGCTTAGAGCACGATTTTGTTCTTCTTCTGAAAGCTTGCGCCAAGTCGTTCCTTTTTTGTTGAGAACGGTATCTTTTCCAATTTCTTTTAACCAGATTTTTAAAGTATCTGCATCAATGCCTTGTTTTTTATAATCATGAAAATCATAGTTAAGCCCTTTAGCCTGTAAGGCATCAAATGCTTTTTTCATTGAGTTACAGTTTTTAATTCCATAAATTTTTAACATTTTATCGGACCATGTCAAAAAGAGAGAGCACACAGCCTAACCCAAAATGCTTTTAAGCACTACTTTATACCGATACTTTTAAAACAAATGAAAATTAATGATTAATCGAAAGAGAAATGTCATGTTATTGTCATAAGACAAGGTAATAATGAGCTTAATAAGAAGAAGTTAAAACTAAAAGAACTTAGCGCAAAATAAGAGACAGAAAAGAGAAAACCCGCATTTAATCATCCTGATCATGCGGGTCTCATTTCAACGTCCAATGTCACATCCTTGCAAATAAACTTATCATAAGTTTATTTTATCTTCCTACGGCGTCCTATCCTTTTACGTCATCCTGACTGCTTCCCTGTGCCGTGGGGCTATAATGCCGTTAAAGCTGTGTAAGAAAAATACTCAAAAACGACATATGCTGTAAGCGAAAACGACAATGTAAGTGAACGAGTGTTCACTTATTCTTGAATTTTATAGTCGATAATAACGGGTGCATGGTCGCTAAACCATTGATCTTTATAAACCCATGCGTTAATTGTACGTGCTTTCCAGTCTGGCGAGCATGCATGGTAATCAATACGCCACCCTACATTTTTTGCACGAGCTTGACCGCGATTTGACCACCATGAATAAAGTTCCGCTTCTGCGCGAACTACACGGAAAGTATCGACATAGCCCAGTTCATCATAAATATGGTCAAGCCATGCACGCTCATGTGGTAGGCAACCCGATGATTTTTGGTTACCTGACCAGTTTTTGATATCAATACGTTTATGAACAATGTTGTAGTCACCACAAATGATGACTGACTTTTTTTCATCACGCCATTGTTTCAGAATTTTTGCGTATTCACCTAAAAATAAATCTTTACGTGCTTGCGCTTCTTCACCACTTGAGCCCGAAGGTAAGTATAATGATGCAATATGTACCGGATGTGACAAACCTAAATCGAATTCCGCGGAAATAAAGCGGCCTTGACTGTCAGCTAACTCAAACCCTAAACCATCTTTAACAGAGACGAAGGGTAGACGGCTATATATCGCAGTCCCCGCATAACCTGCACGCTCTGCTGGAAAGAGATGGGTATGCCATCCTTCGGGTCTAAATTTTTCAGTCCATTGTTCATGGGTAATGCGGCTTTCCTGCATGCATACGACATCGGCATCTGACTGTTCTAACCATTCAAGTAAGCCTTTCGTTACTGAAGAACGTAAGCCATTTACGTTAATGGAAACGACTCGAAGAATTTTTACATCACTTGGATACTGATCCTTTGGTATCATGCGAAAATTTAACCTCAATTGTGAATTTGGAGCACCTCATGACAACGCCTGTGTCATTTCACCCGCAAGCATTTATCGAACTCGCATTATCACGCGGTGTGCTTAAATTTGGTGAGTTTACTTTAAAATCTGGACGCGTGAGTCCTTATTTTTTTAATGCAGGCCTACTCAACGATGGTGAAGCTTTATCTCTTTTAGCGCAAGGCTATGCTGATAAATTAACACAATGTGAAAATGTTGATGTGATTTTTGGACCAGCTTATAAAGGCATTCCGTTTGTAGCAGCGACAGCTGTTGCTTTGTCTCAAGTCCATAACAAAAGTGTGCCATGGGGCTTTAACCGTAAAGAAGCGAAAGATCATGGTGAAGGCGGTGTATTAGTTGGTGCTGCGGTTGAAGGTAAAAAAGTCTGGATTATTGACGACGTAATTACCGCAGGTACAGCGATTCGCGAAGTGGTAACAATTTTGAAAAATGCTGGTGCAACTATTGCGGGTGTGTTGGTTGCGCTAGATCGTCAAGAACGTGGTCAAGGTGAACTTTCCGCAATTCAAGAAGTTCAAAAAGAATTAGAAATCCCTGTGCATGCACTGATTACCATGAAAGATTTAATGGATTATTTGGAAGCGAAAGGCGAAAAAGAAGCGTTAGCAAATATGCAAGCTTATCGTGAAAAATATGGTATCTAAGAGTTAGGTATGAAAAAGGAAGCTGTGGCTTCCTTTTTTTTTGCTTTGTTGTGTGTAATTAAATAATTATTGGAATAAGAAAAATAAAGATTTACATAAATACAGCGCCTATTTAGGCTCCAATTTTATGGTTGTTTAAAACTATTTTGAACAACATCAGATAATAGAGATTCTGTTGTTTTACGTCCTATTAATTGACCAATCGCACTTAAAGGATTAGCTTGATAACCACCTTGAGTAAAGGTTTCCCATACATTGACTAAATCTGGAAATAACTCTTGTATTTCTTCCTTAGTATGAAGAACTCCATTTTGTTTTTTCAATACTTTAGACAAGTGTTCTATAGGATCAGGGAAGTGTAAATAATTTACATAGAACCACCCTTTACTCATTAAATAACTGTAGTCAACTTTTTGGGGCTCTAAAGTAGAAAAATATCGCCCAATATTTTTATAAAGCTTTACAATTTGTTCATATACATGATCAATAAAACTATTTTTTTGATCTTCTTCTAGCGTAGACTCACTTATTTGGTCGTAATAATTGGAAATAGCATAGGATTGTCCTAAAAAATTTATTGCATACCCGCTATAAACAACACCATAAAAAAACTTAATGAAATTAATATCGTTACTAGATAAATACTTTAATGAGTCTATCGCATCTTCTATTAGATAATCTTGATTTTCTGAAGTTACTTTTTCAGCAAGAAGCTTTGCTAAAATTTCCGTTACATCCTCTTTATCTTTGTATACAGATTGCTGTAAACACTGATTTGCTAGCATTTGTGTAGAAACACTAGACATATTTTCTTTAAGTTGAATATCTTCAATATTTTTTTCTTTTCTTATTTTTTCAATTTCATCTAATAATTTATAGGAAATCGAATCAATTTTTTCTTGTACTGTGTTCATTAAAGTCATTTGAACTTGATAATTATTAGCATTGTATAGATCCATGAAAATTTGTCTGACTTCCGAATAGTCGGTACTTTCTGTAATAGTAAGATTACCTCCTACCTGAATTACATTTTCAGCATGAGAACCAATGGATTGTTGATCTGAATTTTTAGAATTAAACATTTTTGAGTTCACTTCTTAATCTTTAAATTGCCATTTACTTGAATAACATTTTTAGCATTTTTTCCTATATGCATTTGTTTTTCTGATGATTTTTCATTTTGAAAACTATATCTCCAGCAAAAAAAACATATGATAATATTTGCTACGAATGCTAGTACTCCAAACATAGAATTTATAAGATCTTTGTCTAGAGATAAAATAGTTTCATTAGTAATATTGAGATAAATAAGGACTCCACCCCATACAATTGCTAAAAGCAAAGAAGCATAAAAAATTATTTTTCCCATCACGATACTCTTACTTTAAATATTTCATTATTAAAGTATACATTTTAAAAAAACGATATATCACTGCATTCAGTTGACATAAAATTTCTTATACGAATTACTTCTCATCACACTTTTTACACTCTAGCATCATGCCTAATTTCTCTTTGTATCCTTGTTCAGTCATCCCAAAGGTGAAAAAGAAGCGCTAGCAAACATGCAAGCTTATCGCGAAAAATACGGTATCTAAAAAGAAAAAGGCATACCTCTAAATAGGGGTATGCCTTTTTAATATTTTTTTTAGAACTGATAATTCAAACGCAATAACACATTACGTGGTGTGCCTGGCATACTGTCTGAACGCCAGTACTCTTTATTGGTTAGATTATTCACCGCAAGTGTGACATTCCACGGATCTGCACTATAGCCAATCGCCGCATCGACACGGTTGAACCCTTCCATTTTTACTTGATTATTAATATTTGGATAATAAGAGCCCACATAGGTCACACCCACTTCGGTATACCACTGTTCAGTTGGTAAATAGCGAATAAATAAATTACCCGTGTTTTTAGATGTGTTGGCTAAATAGTTGCCTTCTTGTTCTGGTTTTTGTTTATCTTCTTTTACTTTTGCATCTGTGTAGCCATAACCACCGCGGACAAAGACATTATCAAGTACACGGCCAATAAAACTAAATTCAAGACCACGGGATTGATGCTGACCAGCAGTTGCCCATACTTCTGGTTGCTCATTAGGATTTGGTTTATAGCGGATATTATTCTTACGAATATCAAAGACAGAAAATTGTGTATTTAAACGATTATCTAACCATTCGCTTTTTACCCCAACTTCGTATTGCTCGTTATATTGAGGCTCTTTATCCATTTTTGTAACATCGGTGCTTCCAGTGACTTGGTTAACACCCATTTGTCCCCCAAATGGTGCAAAGCTCTTAGAGTAAGACGTATAAAAGCTATGTTCAGGAAGCGGTTGCCATACCAAACCAACATTCGGGCTAAAGCTGCTATCTTTTACATTACGGTGTTCTTTAGTCAGCTTGTTGGTGGTTGAAAAGTCAAAGTAATCGTAGCGGACGCCCAGCATGAGTTTAAGTTGGTCATTTAGACCAATTAAATCCTGCATAAATACGCCATAAGTTGTGCCTTCATTATAGTTGTGCTGTTTCATCACTAATGGGCCACTGCCACGACTGTACTCGCGTTCTCCTGTGATCGGATTAACGTAGCCGTAAATAGATCCATCTTTGGTAGCGTTCGCTAGACGTGGCTCTCGTTGTTCATAAGTCCAGTCTGTACCCACCATAATTTGGTGTTCAAGTTGGCCTGTTTTAAACTTGCCTTTAATATCAAATGTATTTGTCGTTGTTTTATTGTTGGTTTGTTGCCAGTAGTAAATTTGGTCGACGTAACCTTTTTTAGTACAAGACTCATTCTTTGAGTTTTTACCATCTAAACCACAATAAGTTCCAAAATAAAAGTGGTCAAAGTTTTGTTCTGCTTGTCGGTAACTTGCTGCCCAGTGAAAGTTCCAATCAGGCGCATATTGATAATTCACATCGGTGCGGACCACTTGCAAAATATCATCAACATAATCGCCGTCTTGAGCAAATCCCATTTTGATCGAAGTTTCCGCAGGCAGAATGTCACGTGATGGTCCGCGATCAGGTACACGACCTAATTTGTCATAGGTATATTGTGTGGTCCAAGTGAGTGTTCCATCGTCATTTTTATAAGTGAAACTTGGTGAAAACATTTCAATCTTATTTTCAATACCAGAGCGGAAGCTGCCTGACTCGCCATATTCTCCAGTTAAACGTATTGCTAAATTGTCATTAAGTACTTGGTTGATGTCAGCCGTTGTTCCGTAGTTATCATATGAACCAGCATACGCACCAACTGAACTTTTAGAGTCAAAATTGGCGAATTTACTCACCATATTCACAACACCGCCGCCAGCACTACGGCCATATAAAACAGAGGCGGGGCCTTTTAAAATTTCAATACGTTCAATATTTGCTGTACTACGACGTACTTGTCCGCTTTCGCGTATGCCATCACGGTAAATATCACCTGTATCGGCACCAAAGCCACGAATCGTGATCCCATCACCGCGCATATCATAACTGGTTGATACCCCTGGGGTGCCTTGCAGCATAACGCTTAAATCATTTGATCCATAAATTTTATATTTCTGAACATCAATCGTATCAACGGTTTGGGGAATATCTTTTTTGTCTAAACCATTACGTGTGACATTGGCTTTATCATAGTCGATATAACTTTTAATTGGGTCGAGCTCACTCATTGCCTCAATTTTTATGGTGGGCATGGTAGCTGCCACTTTTGCGGCTGAATCAGTCGGTTCCTCTGCGTAGGCACCTTGAATATTCAAGATCATTAAACTGAGTAAGCTCAGCGGGAAAAGACGCTTCATTTGGGGAGATGGTATAGAAATTCTTAACATAAAAATAAAATCAATTAACAAAAATAAAAGCATAAATGATAATTATAATCATTTAATTGTTTAGAATAAAAGAACTATTACCTTAAAAAATGACATATTTATTTTTTAATAACTGATTTCTAATAAGTTAATTAGCAAATTAAACGAATTGTATGAGTTGGCTTATTAGTTTTTCTTGTTAATTGGGTTTTAAAGGGGGCTTTTCATCGATTAAAAGCACCCTTCTGGAATTACGCGTTATTTTTGAGAACATCTAAAATATCCATTTCTGGATCATAATTTTCATCAATTGTTTTGCAAATTGCTTGTCCCACAATGACATGCGTGCCATTAAAGGTCATAGTGGGTGCTTCATATAATTCCCAGCCATGATTCAGAGCTTTAGTCACTCGTGCACAAAAAGCAGAGTCATCAGGACCAGTTAAATAGCGATAAAGTTTCATCTTTAGCCTTTAAAAATAATATTTTATGATCATAGTTTAACTGAATTTACCTTAATTCAAGATAAAGAAATAACCGATAAGGTTTTACTGAAATTAAGAAAAACCAGTGAAAAATCTCAGTTATACTCATGCTAATTTAAATTTTAAGAAGAGCTTGAGCATGCGTGTACTTGTCGTCATGGATCCGATTGAAACCGTAAACCTTAAAAAGGATTCAACCATGGCAATGTTGTGGGCGGCGAGCCGTCGTGGACATGAATTAGGTTATGCATTACAACAAGATTTATATATCGATCAAGGCAAAGCTTACGGCCTCATTTCACCGCTAAAGGTTTTCGAAGATTACAACCATTACTATGAGTTAGGCGAAAAGAAAAAAGAATCTATCGCGGCTTACGATGTTGTGCTCATGCGTAAAGATCCGCCGTTTGACATGAATTTTGTCTACACGACTTACGTGCTTGAGCAAGCTGAACGCGAAGGTTCATGGATTATTAACAAGCCTCAATCACTGCGTGATTGCAATGAAAAACTCTTTGCAACGCAATTTCCAGAGCTACAAGTACCTACACTTGTGACATCGCAACAAAGTTTAATTCGTGAATTTATTAAAGAACATGGCGATGTAATCGTTAAGCCACTTGATGGTATGGGTGGCATGGGAATTTTCCGTTTATACCAAGACGGTGTAAATATTGGTTCTACCCTAGAAATGCTTACAGAGCTAGGTACTCGTCCAATTATGGCTCAACGCTACATTCCTGAAATTGTAGAAGGGGATAAGCGTATTTTAATGGTAAATGGCGAACCTATTCCTTACTGCCTAGCTCGTATTCCACAAAATGGTGAAGTGCGGGGTAACTTGGCAGCAGGCGGTTTAGGCCAAGCGCGTCCGCTTACTGAAAATGATAAGCAGATTGCAGCTAAAATTGGCCCTTTCTTGCGCGAAAAAGGTTTAGTTTTTGTAGGGTTAGATGTGATTGGTAATTATGTCACTGAAATTAATGTCACTAGTCCAACCTGTATACGCGAAATTGATGCTCAATTTGGTACATCCATTGCCGATGATCTATTTGATGTATTAGAAGCTGGCCGCACAGCTTAATTATTTGTTTCAGGTGATTTTCAGCTGTATTTATTGGAAATCACCTGAAAATATATGAATTAATAAAATAACAATACTAAATACACCACAGCTTTGTAGGCATATTTTCAAAAAAGCACATCTTTCTGTTATAAACGAGTGAAATTAGCTTTTCGTTAATGAAGCTTTAGGATTAAAATAAACGGCTACAAAAATAGATGACAATTTCCATTGTTTTTTGAGTTGAAGAATTAGACCGTGACCGATTCACAGCAAAGCAAACCCAAACATGTCATGATGATGGCTGCCGGTACAGGTGGACATGTTTTTCCAGCCCTCGCCGTAGCCAAACAACTTCAACAACAAGGTTGTCAGGTTTCATGGTTAGCCACGCCAACAGGTATGGAAAATCGGTTATTAAAAGATCAAAATATTCCAATATATCAAATTGATATCCAAGGTGTTCGTGGCAATGGATTAGTCCGTAAAGTTGCTGCACCTTTTAAAATTTTAAAAGCCACTTTTAGTGCAATGCGCTATATGAAACAACTTAAAGTTGATGCGGTTGCAGGCTTTGGTGGTTATGTAGCTGGTCCAGGTGGTTTAGCCGCACGTTTGTTAGGCATTCCTGTACTGATTCACGAGCAAAATGCAGTTGCAGGTTTTACCAATGCACAGTTATCTCGTGTTGCTAAAGTGGTGTGTGAAGCATTTCCAAATACCTTTCCTGCTGGTGGTAAAGTTGTAACCACAGGAAACCCTGTGCGTCGTGAAATCACGGATATTTTAAGCCCAAAGTGGCGCTATGATGAGCGTGAGCAAGCGGGCAAGCCTTTAAACATTTTAATTGTGGGCGGGTCTTTAGGTGCCAAAGCACTCAATGAACGCTTACCTCCAGCATTAAAACAATTACAAGTTCCACTCAATATTTTTCACCAGTGTGGTCAGCAACAAGTTGAGGCAACTCAAGCACTTTATGCAGATGCACCAGCTAATTTAACTGTACATGTTTTGCCGTTTATTGAAGATATGGCAAAAGCTTATAGTGAGGCAGATTTAATTATTTGCCGAGCTGGAGCACTCACGGTAACAGAAGTTGCAACAGCTGGTGTGGCCGCAGTTTTTGTACCACTCCCTATAGCAGTTGATGACCATCAAACTGCAAATGCCAAATTTCTGGCGGATGTCGGTGCTGCGAAAATTTGCCAGCAATCGACCATGACACCAGATGTTTTAAATGAATTGTTCACTTCGCTGATGAACCGCCAATTACTTACTGAAATGGCAGTGAAAGCGCGTCAACATGCCCAACCAAATGCGACTCAGCATGTGGTTGATCTTATCCAAAAAATGTAATCGGATTTACTATGTCTCCATCAACAGCTGCGAACCAAGCAAAAAAACTGATTAAAGTGCCTGAAATGCGCCGTATCAAACACATTCATTTTGTGGGGATCGGTGGCGCTGGGATGTGTGGCATTGCAGAGGTTTTGGGTAACCAAGGCTATAAAATTTCCGGTTCAGACATTAAAGCGTCTAAAACTACAGAACAATTAGAGAAAAATGGCATCAAAGTTTATATTGGCCAT
Organism: Acinetobacter sp. 809848; assembly: GCF_000581275.1. Taxonomy (NCBI): domain Bacteria; kingdom Pseudomonadati; phylum Pseudomonadota; class Gammaproteobacteria; order Moraxellales; family Moraxellaceae; genus Acinetobacter; species Acinetobacter sp. 809848. The sequence continues at coordinate 78,400 of NZ_JEXG01000003.1, read as the reverse complement.
CAACCGGAAAATATTAAAAATGCCAATGTGCTTGTAGTTTCTACAGCAATTGATCCGGAAAATCCGGAAATTAAAGCTGCAATTGAACAGCGTGTTCCAATTGTACGTCGTGCAGAGATGCTAGGCGAGCTGATGCGTTACCGTCACGGTATTGCTGTGGCTGGTACACATGGTAAAACCACAACCACAAGTCTTTTGACGACAATGTTGGCTGAAGAAAACCTTGATCCAACTTATGTTATTGGCGGCTTACTTAACAGTACAGGTGTAAATGCAGCGTTAGGTGAAAGCCGGTTTATCGTAGCTGAAGCTGATGAATCAGATGCATCTTTCCTTTATTTGCAACCAATGGCAGCGATTGTTACCAATATCGATGCTGACCATATGGATACCTATGAAGGTAGCTTTGATAAATTAAAAGATACGTTTGTACAGTTCCTTCATAACCTACCATTTTATGGTTTGGCTGTAGTGTGTGGTGATGATGCGAACATTCGTGAAATTCTGCCGCGTGTAGGCCGTCCGGTTATTACTTATGGTTTTAATGAAGATAATGACATTCGTGCAGTTGATATTGAACAAGATGGTATGCAATCGCACTTCACTGTGTTGCGTAAAGGCCGTGAACCATTGCGTTTAACAATTAATCAACCAGGCTTACATAATGTTTTAAATGCCTTGGCAGCGATTGGTGTTGCAACAGATGAAGGTGTTTCTGATGATGCAATTAGTCGTGCATTAGAAGGATTTAGTGGTGTAGGTCGCCGCTTCCAAGTGCAAGGTGAATTTGAACTTGCTGATGGCAATGTTAAGTTAGTTGATGACTATGGACACCATCCGAAAGAAGTAGAAGCAACTATTAAAGCTGCTCGCCAAAGCCATCCGGACCGTCGTTTGGTTATGTTGTTCCAGCCACACCGTTACTCTCGTACCCGCGATTGTTTTGATGACTTCATTGAAGTGCTCTCTCAAGTTGATCAATTATTATTGTTGGAAGTTTACCCTGCTGGTGAAAAGCCTATTGTGGGTGCAGACAGCCGTACTTTAGCGCGTAGTATTCGTTTACGCGGACAAGTAGAACCAATTTTGGTCGATCCGGTTGAAGGTAATTTGCAAAACATCATGCAAAATGTGTTACAACCAAATGACTTGTTATTAACACAAGGTGCGGGTAACGTGGGAGCAATTTCAGTAGAACTTGCACAACACCATTTGTATGTGAAATAAACAAAAAGTATTGAATAATCGGGTTAAGGATTTAAACGTGTCAAATGCTACAAAATTCGGCAAAGTTGCCGTGTTGTTTGGTGGGAAATCGGCTGAGCGTGCTGTGTCTTTGGATAGTGGTCAGGCAGTTTTGGACGCTTTGTTACGTTCAGGTGTTCAGGCTGAAGCATTTGATCCACAAGACCGCAGTGTGACTGAACTTGTAAATTATGATCGTGCATTTATTGTATTGCATGGTCGCGGCGGTGAAGATGGCCAGATTCAAGGTGTGCTTGAATGGTTAAATCTGCCTTATACAGGAACAGGCGTGCAAGGTTCTGCTATTGGCATGGATAAAGTTAAAACCAAGCAAATCTGGCAAGGTAGCGATTTACCTACAGCGCCATATCGCATTATTACTAAAGAAACAGATTTAGATGCGGTGATTGCTGATTTAGGCTTACCTGTCATTATCAAACCTGTACATGAAGGCTCGAGTGTCGGCATGAGTAAGGTTGAGAAAGCAGAAGACTTTGCTGCTGCAATTGAAAAGGCGACTCAGCACGACGCTGTGGTGATGGCAGAAAAATGGATCACTGGTCGTGAATTCACAATTTCATTCTTAAATGGACAGCCTTTGCCGGTTATTCGTTTGCAACCACCAGCAGATGTTGCTTTCTACGACTATGAAGCGAAGTATCAACGTAATGATGTAGAGTATGGTATTCCTTGTGGTCTCAGTGAGACTGAAGAGAAAAACCTACAAGCATTGTGTTTACGTGCTTTTCAGGCAGTGGGTGCAGAAGGCTGGGGTCGTATTGATGCGATGCAGGATGAGCAAGGCAATTTCTGGCTTTTAGAAGTAAACACTGTTCCAGGTATGACCAGTCACTCTTTAGTTCCAAAAGCTGCTAAAGCGGTTGGTTATAGCTTTGATGAATTGTGTGTTGCGATTCTTGAGCAAACATTGGAAGGTACGGCTTAAATATGGCACAACTTCCGGCTTCCATGCGCCGTAAACGTGCGGCCATCACCTCTATTCATGATAAACCACCTACGCGTAAGCAGAAGCTTGCGAATGCTGGTGGATGGGTGCTGTTGGTTATTGCTTTTGTAGTGCTGGCAGTCGGAATTTATGGGTTATATAAAGTTATTACAGATGCAACAGTTGCAAAACTAGAAGTTGTAGGTTCAGCATCTTCTGTTGAAACCCAACAAGTGATGCAACATGTTGCTCCAATTATAAAAGCGAATTATTTCACATCTGATTTAGAACAAATTCGTGACAAAACATTAGAAATTTCATGGGTAGACCGAGTTGTTGTATCTCGTGCTTGGCCCAATGGTATTCGTGTTCGTGTCATGCCTCGACATGCTATCGCCCGTTGGGGAACAGGTCGCTTGTTAAGCGATGGAGGCGATGTATTTAGTGAGGCGGAGCCGACAATTCATCCTGAACTTCCGTTGCTTCATGGGCCAGTAAGTCAGTCAAAAATGATGATGCGACGCTATAATGAAATTAATCAATTATTCCATCCTGTTAATTTACGCTTAAAAGAGTTATATCTGACTGAGCGAATGACTTGGTTTATGCAATTTGATTCTGGTTTGCGTATTATTGTTGACCAAGATCAAACAATGAATAAGTTGCAACGTTTAAGTCATTTGGCACAATCTGACTTAAAACCGGTGTGGTCGAAAATCTCAGCCATTGATTTGCGATATCGTAATGGATTATCTATTCAATGGAAGAACGCAACACCACCTAAAATTGTGAATGGTCAGTTTGTTGTAACGAGTGATGACACAAGCATTGCAGGTGGAACAAAAGCAAAGCCATAATACGTGGCTTTAAAATAGGCAATTTGCCTGGTATTAAACAACAAAGAAATGGTATGAGTGATGAGTGAAGCTGTTCCCTCAGTTGTTGCGATTGACATTGGGACGCATAAAGTTTCAGTTTTGATTGGAAAAATTCATGCGCCGGATAACATTCAAGTTATCGGTATGGCAACTGCTCGCAATCGAGGCATGAATAAAGGAAAAATTGTAAGCCTCGATAAAGTCATTGCTGCGATTAAAAATGCTGTTGCTGAAGCGGAAAATATGGCCGAATGTCGCATTCATAGCGCATGGGTATCTATTCCGAGTACCGAGTTGCAAAGTTTTTATGCCTCTGGTCGCACACCAGTATCTAATCCAGCACATGTGATTACAACAAATGAAGTCGTGCGCGCGTTAGAATTGGCAAAAGCAAGTCATGTGACTTCTGATTACTATTTAGCAAGTGCAGTGCCGTTAGGCTTTGAATTAGGTGATTCTGCTGAATGGGTGCAGAATCCAATTAATATGACTGCCCATAGTATGACTGGACATTATCAGTTAATGATGATGCCTATAGCGACTATGCAAAACCTTGATCGTGCCATGAAAGGTGCAAATATCGGGGTTGAAAAAATGGTGGTGTCTTGTCTGGCAACCGCTGAGGCAAGCTTGCTGAAAGATGAAAAAGAGTATGGTGTTTGTCTGGTTGATATTGGCGCAGGCATTACCAATCTTGCTGTTTATCTAGATGGTCGTTTAGCTCTAGCACGTACATTGCAACGCGGTGGTGAGCACGTTACACGTGATATTGCTGCTGTATTGCAAACCACGACAGAAGAAGCTGAACGAATTAAAATTCTGCATGGTTGTGTCGATTTAAGTGCTGTTAAGCCAGATCACATGATTCAGGTAGAAGGAATTGATGGCCCTCAAACAATTAGCCGAATTGAGTTGTCAGAAATTATTATTGCCCGTTATGAAGAGATCTTTAGCCAGATTCGCGATGAACTCGAACAAAGCGGTGCAATTCATGGTTTATACCATGGGGTAGTATTGACAGGGGATGCTTGTCAAATAGAAGGTATGGTGAGTTTAGCTCGTCGTATGTTGGGTGTATCTGCACATTTGGGTAATCCGCCATTACAGGTTTATGCTGATGATCAACATCAAGCAGCCTTACGTCGTTCTATGTATGCAACAGCAGCTGGTTTGCTCATGTTTAGCCAAAGTGAGTTGCAAGATGCTGTTGAAGAGCCTGAAGAGGCAAATGACCGTTCGGTATGGGAACGAATGGTAAATGGCTGGAATGCGTTTAATAGCAAGTTAAAAGCCATTTTTTAGGATGTATGTATTTATTGGTAGAATTGTTAGGAAGTTGTAAGAGAAAACCGCTGTACTTGACAAGGTTGGTATTGCACAGCATTCTTAAAATTAGTTATTTTTGAAAATCAAGGCAGTATACGGGCTGAAGTGACTGCCATAATGTATTAGGAACCCTAAAGGTCATGGCCTCATTTGAATTTATAGAAGATGAACTAAACGATGGCAACGGTCAAGCCCGTTTCACTGTATTTGGTGTAGGTGGTGGTGGCGGTAATGCCGTTCAACATATGGTGCAGTCTGATATTCAAGGCGTTAAATTCGTTTGTGCCAATACAGACAAACAAGCACTGGACTGTATGAATGCACCTTTCAAAATTCAGTTAGGCGAGCAAAGTACACGTGGTCTAGGTGCTGGTGCTAACCCTGAAGTAGGGCAAGTTGCAGCAGAAGAAAGCCGTGAAATCATTCGTCACCACCTTGAAGGTACGGATATGGTTTTCGTTACCGCTGGTATGGGTGGTGGTACGGGTACTGGTGCAGCGCCTGTTGTGGCTGAAGTTGCCAAAGAAATGGGCATTTTGACTGTTGGTGTAGTTACAACGCCATTTAACTTTGAAGGCCGCCGCCGTTTAAAGTCTGCTGAACGTGGTATTGAAGCACTTGAAGCACATGTTGACTCATTGATTATTATCCCTAACCAACGCTTATTGAGCGTATATGGCGATATTTCAATGAAAGATGCTTATAAAAAAGCTGATGATGTATTGTTAAATGCCGTACGTAGTATCTTTGACTTGGTTGTTAACCGTGGTCATATTAACCTTGACTTCGCCGATTTGAAAACTGCAATGAGTACTCGCGGTTACGCAATGATGGGTGCTGGTTTAGGTCGTGGTGAAGATCGTGCGCGTCAAGCTGCTGAACAAGCGATCCGTAGTCCATTACTTGATAACGTAAATATTATTAATGCCAAGGGCGTGTTAATTAACATTACGGGTGGTGATGATATTACGTTACGTGAAACAGAAATCATTACTGATGTTGTGAACCAGATTGTTGACCTTGATGAAGGTGAAATCTTCTACGGGACAGTATTTGATCCAGATGCACGTGATGAATTACGTGTAACAGTGATTGCAACTGGTTTAACTCGTAATGCAGCAGACGCTGAACCAAGAAAACGTAATACGGTAAGTCATGCATCGTCTCAATCAGCTCAATCTGTTGATGAAGATGACGTTCCTGCAATTAATAAGCGTCAAAACGCCGATAATGAAGTCAGTAGCACAGCAAGTTCTACTCCGCGTTCTTCTCCAATGAGTATTCAAGATTACTTGAAAAATCAGCAACGTAAGTAAATTATCATTAGATTTAATGAAGGGCAGTGTTTAAACACTGCCTTTTTTTATTTTTGATCAATGACTAAATATGCTAACGTATAGCGGTTTTAAAAAAGAAGTTACAAAGCATGGTGAAACAGCGTACTCTCAATCGTGTGGTAAAAGCGAGTGGAATAGGTCTTCATAGCGGTCAAAAAGTGATGATCAATTTCATTCCACATACCGTGGATGGAGGTATTGTATTTCGCCGTATCGATTTGGATCCGCCAGTCGATATCCCTGCTAATGCATTGCTCATCCAAGAAGCTTTTATGTGCTCCAACTTGGTAACCGGAGATATAAAAGTAGGCACAATTGAGCATGTAATGAGTGCGATTGCCGGTTTAGGAATTGATAACCTGATTGTTGAGGTATCTGCTTCTGAAGTTCCAATTATGGATGGTAGTGCTGGTCCATTTATTTACCTTTTAATGCAAGGTGGATTACGAGAACTGGATGCACCAAAAAAATTCATAAGAATATTAAAACCAGTTGAAGCACTCATCGATGATAAGAAAGCAATTTTTAGCCCTCACAATGGTTTTCAATTAAATTTCACGATTGATTTTGACCATCCGGCATTTGCTAAAGAATATCAATCTGCCACGATCGACTTTTCGACCGAAACTTTTGTTTATGAAGTCAGTGAGGCACGTACTTTTGGTTTCATGAAAGATCTGGATTACCTGAAGGCAAATAATTTAGCACTAGGTGCAAGTTTAGATAATGCAATTGGTGTAGATGATACAGGGGTCGTCAACGAAGAAGGCTTACGTTTCGCCGATGAATTTGTTAGACATAAGATTTTAGATGCAGTTGGTGATTTGTATTTGCTTGGTCATCAAATTATTGCCAAGTTTGATGGCTATAAATCAGGACATGCTTTAAATAATCAGTTGTTACGCAATGTTCAAAGTGATCCGAGTAATTATGAAATTGTAACATTTGATGACGAGAGTCAATGTCCAATTCCATATGTGAGCGTGACATAAGTCCTTGTCTTTGCTTGGCTACGTTATAATGTAACATTAAAAAGTGTGATTATAATCACATAATAATAATGATTCTAATTAAGAAATAGAAAGCTCGTCATTTTTTATTGCTTGCCAAACGTAGTAAAGCTTGGCTAAGCTTAGGGTCGCTCACGAAGTCGGCTGCACTACGTAACATTTCTTGTGTTTCCGGGGGAATGGGTTTAGATGGCTCAGATGAGGGTGCATTTGGAATATTTTTATTTCTCAATCGGACCTGAATTCGTTGTAAGTCTTTTAACCCTTCAAGCTGAGATAATTTAGATACATATTGGTTCTGTAAATAGCTGAGTTGACTAATCATCGCTTGATTTTCACCAGTAATGATTAAAGAGCCATTTTGATAACACACGACCTGCCATTGTTCCGGTTGGGGCAATAAGGGTTGGATAATTTTCGTAAGTCTTTGCCATTGCGCGACTTGCGTTGTTAGAAACGTAAGGTTTCCTGTTTTTATGTGTTTTCCGGTTTGTTGAAAAACGTTATCGGGTTTAGACATGGTCATTCTCGGATGGATTCTTGTCTTAATCTTAAGCGTTCATTTCAATCGATATCAAGGAAGAGATCATAAGGAACTTGAGTAAGAACAGTTTCAAGAGGTTTTTATGCACACGCGTCGTATTTTATTAGCGTTTTCACTTGCCGCTTCGGCAGCATCAGTTGCTTTTGCAGATTATCAAACAATTAACCAATCTACTGACTCAGATCGATTGGAACAGCTATCAAAAACATTATCTCAAGGTTCATATACTCATCCCGATGATTTAGATCTTCCGGCGAGTGCGAAAGTTTCAGTGACCTTACGCCAAAAAACAGTTGAACTCAACAATGAGTCGCTCGCAAAGAAGTACGGTAACACAACCGCAAAAAATTCTTTTAATGCCTCTTCTTCAAATTCTTACTCTTGGTTAGTTTCTCACCCTCTTCCTGATACTGTACGAGTTTCTTCAAACTTTGGTGGCCGCACTATGGGTGGTCGTGCAGAACATCATGGCGGATTAGATATGGCTGCTCCGAGTGGTACGCCAATCTATGCTACAGGCCCAGGTATTGTAACTAAATCTGGCTGGGGCACTGGCTATGGTCAATATGTTGAAATTAACCACGGCAATGGTTATTTAACGCGTTATGCTCATGCTTCACGTCTAATGGTGCGTGTAGGCGACCAAGTCTCTGCAGGTGAACATATTGCTAATGTAGGGTGTACAGGTCGCTGTACTGGTCCACATTTGCACTATGAAGTAGTAAAAGATGGTCAACGTAAGAACCCAACTACTTACTTGGCGATGCTTCCATAAAAGCATAGTTAAAAAGGTAAGGTTATTAAATTTATGAATCTAAAACTAAGCTAAACCTTTTTTAACGCAAAGATTGTATAAAAAAACGCCATTATTGGCGTTTTTTTGTTATTTTGTTTACTGCTCGGTCAATGACTATTCATTCAGAAAATAATAGGGCCCCCTCACATTCACCCGAGGCAATAACTTGAAAGGGGTAAAACGTGGTAAAAATACAAAGTAGATTAGAGAACAAGGAACAGGTGAATTATGGCGTTTTACGGTGACTCCGACGCACAAGAAACCCAAGAATGGCAAGATGCATTCGATTCAGTTTTACAACATATGGGAACTGAACGAGCGGCATTCTTGTTGGAAAAACTTTACCAACAAGCAATTGCTAAGCATGTTCCAATTCAACGTCTCAATACACCTTACTTAAATACAATTTCTGTTGAAGAACAACCTGCAATGCCAGGCGACCAAGATATGGAACGCCGTATTCGTGCATTGATTCGTTGGAATGCCTTAGCAATGGTACTTCGTGCGAATAAAACAGGTGATGATTTAGGTGGACACTTGGCGAGTTTCGCATCAAGTGCAACATTATATGACGTAGGTTTTAACCATTTCTTCCGCGCAAACAGCAATAACTTTGGCGGAGATATGATTTATTACCAAGGGCACTGTGCTCCTGGTATTTATGCACGTTCATTCCTTGAAGGACGTTTAACTGAAGAGCAGTTAAGTAATTTCCGTCGTGAAGTTGGCGGTAACGGTTTACCAAGCTATCCACATCCATATTTAATGCCTGACTATTGGCAATTCCCAACCGTATCAATGGGTCTTGGTCCAATCATGTCAATTTATCAAGCGCACATTCAAAAATATTTGATGAACCGCGGCTTGATCAAAGAAGAAGATCGTAAAGTTTGGGCTTATCTTGGCGATGGTGAGATGGATGAGCCAGAAAGTACTGGTGCAATTTCACTTGCTGGTCGTGAAAAGCTTGATAACCTTATCTGGGTTGTTAACTGTAACTTACAGCGTCTAGATGGTCCTGTACGTGGTAACGGTAAAATCATTCAAGAGTTAGAATCTTTATTCCGTGGTGCAGGCTGGCGCGTAATTAAAGTGGTATGGGGCCGTCATTGGGACCCACTACTTGCAAAAGACAGCACAGGCGCTTTAAAAGCGGTAATGGAAGAGACAGTTGATGGTGAATACCAACGCTATCAAGTGAAAGGTGGTGCATACACACGTGAGAAATTCTTTGGCAAGTACCCAGAAGCTGCGGAACTTGTAAAAGATTTAAGCGATGAAGATATCGATAATCTTAACCGTGGTGGTCACGACCCTTACAAAGTGTTTGCTGCCTATGCAGAAGCAATGAAAGCTAAAGGTCAACCAACAGTTATTCTTGCGAAAACTGTTAAAGGTTACGGTTTGTCTGAAGAAATTGAAGCGGTGAACAAAACTCACCAAATCAAAAAAATGCAGATCGACTCTTTGAAATATGTACGTGACCGTTTCAATCTTCCATTTACAGACGATAAGTTAGAAGAGCTTCCATTCTATCGCCCAAGTGAAAACTCTCCAGAAATGAAGTACATGAAGGCGCGTCGTGAAGCGTTAGGTGGTTACCTACCTGCACGTCGTAAAGAGAGTGAAATTTTAGCGATTCCTGAATTATCTGTATTTGATGCTGTATTAAATGGTTCAGGTGGTAAAGAACAATCTACCACTATGGTGATGGTGCGTTTAATTGCTTCTTTACTCAAAGAAAAAGCGATTAAAGACCGCGTAGTACCAATTGTTCCAGATGAAGCACGTACTTTTGGTCTGGAAGGTATGTTCCGTCAGCTTGGTATTTATGCTGCTCACGGCCAAAAATATACTCCAGAAGACCAAGAACAGTTAATGCATTACCGTGAAGCAAGTGACGGTCACATGCTTCAAGAAGGGATTAACGAAGCTGGTGCAATGAGTGCATGGGCTGCGTTGGCAACAAGTTATTCAACGAATAACTTACCAATGATTCCGATGTACATGTACTACTCAATGTTCGGTTTCCAACGTATTGGTGACATTGCATGGGCTGCGGGCGATGCACAAGCTCAAGGTTTCTTGTTAGGTGCAACAGCTGGTCGTACAACGTTGAATGGTGAAGGTCTACAGCACCAAGATGGTCATTCACATATCTTGGCGAACACTATTCCAAACTGTGTATCTTATGATCCATGTTTTGGTTATGAATTAGCTGTAATCGTACACGACGGTTTACAACGTATGTATGTGAACCAAGAGCGTGTGTTCTACTACTTAACTGTAATGAACGAAAACTATGAGCATCCTGCAATGCCTGAAGGCGCTGAGGAAGGCATTAAACGTGGTATGTACTTATTCGAAAAAGATGAAAAAGCAACTGTCCAATTACTTGGTTCAGGTGTAATTCTTCGTGAAGTAATCAAAGCTGCGAAAATCTTACGTGATGAATATCAAATCCACTCAAACGTTTGGAGTGTAACAAGCTTCAATGAGTTGTCACGTGATGGTATGGCATGTGAAGAATACAACCGTTTACACCCACTTTCTGAAGAAGTGAAAGAATCTTGGGTATCTAAACAGTTACGTGGTACAGAAGGTATCGTTGTTTCAGCAACAGACCATATGCGTGCTTACAGCGAACAAATCCGTGCTTATCTTCCAGATGGTCGCCCATTTGTTGCATTAGGTACAGATGGATACGGTCGTTCAGATACACGTGCTAACTTACGTAGTTTCTTTGGTGTTGATGCTGCACATATCGTTGTTGCTACTTTGAAAAAATTAGCTGACGAAGGTGAAGTGGATGCACGTTTAGTTAAAGACGCAATTTCTAACTTTGAGTTAGATACTGACCGTCCAGTGGCATGGGCTCCTCAAGCGCATCCAGAAGTTCAGGCAGTTGCTGAATATAATGAAACGCAAACAGGTGAGGGGAACTAAGCATGCAAATTAAGACCCCTGATATTGGTGTAGATAAAGCAGTTGTTGCTGAAATTTTAGTAAAAGTTGGCGACAGCATTGCAGAAAATGACAGCCTTGTTTTGCTTGAGTCAGATAAAGCCTCTGTTGAAGTGCCTAGCACTTCAGCAGGTGTGGTAAAAAGCATCTTAATCAAAGAAGGTGATAGCGTAACTGAAGGTACGGTATTGCTTGAACTTGAAGCTGCTGGTGCTGCACCAGTAGCTCAAGCAGAAGAAGCTCCAAAAGCTGCACCAGCAGCTGAACAAACAGCAGCACCGGCAGCGGCTCAACAGCCTTCAACTGCTGCTCAATCAGCAACGGCAACAACCAGCCAAGTGGTTGAAGTTCAAGTTCCCGATATTGGTGTTGAAAAAGCACTAGTTGGTGAAATTTTAGTAAAAGTTGGCGAACAGATCGATGTTGAACAAAGCATCGTTGTGGTTGAGTCTGACAAAGCAACTGTAGAAGTACCAAGCAGTGTTGCAGGTACTGTAGAAAGCATTCAAGTTAAAGAAGGCGATACAGTTAAAGAAGGTGTTGTTCTTATTCAAGTAAAAACAACGTCTGCATCTAGTGCACCAGCTGAGGCACCTGCTTCTACAACAGCAGCTCCAGCGGCAGCACCTGCACCAGCTCAGCAAGAAACTGTAGCATCGACTGCTACTCAATCTGGACTGGTTGATATTAACGTTCCTGATTTGGGTGTAGATAAAGCAGTTGTTGCTGAAATTTTGGTACAGGTTGGTGACAAAGTTGATGTAGACCAAAGCCTTGTTGTTGTTGAGTCAGATAAAGCAACTGTGGAAGTTCCAAGTACTGTTGCTGGTGTTGTGAAAGCAATTCACTTGCAAGCAGGCCAACAAGTTTCACAAGGTGTATTACTGGCAACAATTGAAGCTGAAGGCCAAGCACCTGCTGCTGCACCAGCGGCGAAAGCAGAATCAGCTCCACAGGCAGCAGCACCTAAAGCGGCAACTCCTGCTCCGACTCAAGCAGTATCTGCCCCTGCTTCTTCTGGTAATGATAAATTAACCAAAGAACAAGAAGCCGAAAACGCTAAAGTTTATGCAGGCCCAGCTGTGCGTAAGCTTGCTCGTGAACTTGGTGTAGTTTTATCTCAAGTTAAAACTTCTGGTGAACATGGCCGTGTTGTTAAAGAAGATATCTTTGCGTATGTGAAGACTCGTTTAACTGCACCGCAAGCGGCACCAGTTGCTTCGGCTGCACCAGCGGTTTCGGGTTTGCCAAAGCTTCCTGACTTCACTGCGTTTGGTGGCGTAGAAGAAAAAGTACTGACACGTTTGCAGCAAGTATCAATTCCGCAATTGTCGTTGAACAACTTTATTCCGCAAGTCACCCAGTTTGATTTGGCAGACATTACTGAGTTGGAAGATTGGCGTAATGAGTTAAAAGGCAACTTCAAAAAAGAAGGTATTAGCCTGACGATTATGGCATTCATTATCAAAGCGGTTGCGTACTTGTTAAAAGAAGAGCGTGAGTTTGCAGGTCATCTATCTGATGACGGTAAATCAGTGCTCTTGCGCAATGAAATCCATATGGGAATTGCGGTAGCAACACCTGATGGTTTAACTGTGCCAGTACTTCGTAACCCAGACCAAAAATCAATTAAGCAAATTGCAGTTGAATTGGGTGTGTTAGGTCAAAAAGCACGTGATAAGAAATTAACACCAAAAGACTTACAAGGTGCGAATTTCACCATTTCAAGTTTGGGCGCAATTGGTGGTACCGCATTTACACCTCTTGTGAACTGGCCACAAGTTGCAATTTTAGGTATTTCACCTGCAACAATGCAGCCAGTATGGAATGGTAAAGACTTTGATCCGCGCTTAATGTTGCCGTTGTCATTGTCTTATGACCACCGTGTAATTAATGGTGCAGATGCAGCTCGCTTTACAAATAAACTTACGAAACTTCTTAAAGATATTCGTACTTTATTAATCTAATATTTTTAAATGAATCATTAAAACCTCGCTTCGGCGGGGTTTTATTTTGATATTTAATTTAATTGGTTTTAAGTTAATCTAAAGACGAAAAATGAAGTGTCGAGAGAGGAGAAATTTCTCGTTAGTCGGTAAAGGAGAAAGAATAAATGGTAGGATTTTTAAAAATCATGGTGCCGATTCTATTAATTGTATTTTTATTAATGGGGTTGTGGGTGAGTGTTTTACACTTTCCTTGGGAATGGATGACTTACGTTGCAATGGGCTTGGAAGTATTTGTAGCAATGCTTATTTTGCCATTTGAATTTCAGTCTCAGCACGTAACTGGTATTAATAATTTTGGATTTATTAACTTAAGTATTTGTTTAGCTTTACTATTGGGTCTAGGGCGATTGTTAGTTTGGGCGTGGATAAAATTTTTCGCCTGAATGTTTGAAAAATAGAACTACTCGAATATAATAAACGCATACTTCATTGGGGAGTAGCCGCTATTCATTTCTAAATGAATAGGTGATGATCAACATAATTGTTCAACAGAACATGGTCATCATAGCTTAAACGTCTCATCGTTTCCGAGTTGGCAAGACCTTTGATTTACCACTCTGCAGATATTTGGCTAGCAGGAGGGGTAGGTCATGGGCATTTATGCTAGCCAGAGAAACGACATGCAAGAATTTCTGATTTCTACTTCAATTGTTGCCCTCGCTGAAATGGGCGATAAAACCCAATTATTGGCCCTTTTACTGTCTGCACGTTTCCGTAAGCCAATCCCTATTCTTATTGCGATTCTTTTAGCTACTCTAATTAATCATGGTATTTCTGCTGTACTTGGACAGTGGATTACAACCGTGCTGAGCCCCGAAATTTTAGTCTGGGTCCTTGCCGCTGGCTTCATTGGTATGGCGTTCTGGATGCTTATTCCAGATAAGCTCGATGATGAAACGGATAGTATTAACAGATGGCAAAAATTTGGTGTTTTTGGTGCAACCTTTATCCTGTTTTTCTTAGCAGAAATTGGTGACAAAACCCAAATAGCAACAGTCGCTTTAGCTGCACGTTACGACAGCATCTTTTGGGTGATGTTAGGTACAACCTTAGGAATGATGATTGCTAATGCACCGGCTGTATTTATTGGTAATAAATTGGCTGAACGTTTATCTATCTCGCTCATTCATAAAATTGGTGCTGCTATTTTCTTAATTGTAGGTATCTCTACTCTAGTACAGCATTATTTCTTTTAACACATTTTAAGCTGCCAAAAAAACGCACTCGAATCGAGTGCGTTTTTTTATAGGTAATTTTAATAGTTAAATTTCACAGTAAAGTTAATTTGACGTGGATTACCTAAAGTCACCAAATTTTCATTTAAGGCACCTGCATAGTAATCTTTATCGAATAGATTACGGATCGCAAGTTGAGCACCCCAATGTCCTGCATCATAGCCAGCTTCTGTATCAAATACGGTATAGCCTGGAATATGGACATCTAACTTATCCATAGTTTTATAGGTTTCACCTCGGAATCCACCGCCGACATACCAACCAAGTTTTGAGGCAGGGTCAAATTTATAACGAGCCGACAGGCTGTAAGCATGCTCAGGAATATTGTCGAGTGCTTTTCCTACATTGCTCGCGTTTGCATCTTTACTAATTTCAGCATCAATTGTGTAGGTATAGGCAGCTGTTAATTTTAAACCTTCTAAAATTTCTGCGCTTAGCTCAGTTTCAATACCGCGAGTTAACTGTTCGCCACGTTGTACTTTATAGCCACTATTCGCAGTATCAGTGACTAAAACATTTTGACGTTTTAAATCGTACCAAGCAATAGCACCTTGAACTCGTTGATCTGGGCTTTGTAATTTCATTCCGACTTCAACCTGTTTCCCTTCTTCAGGTTTGAATGGATTGTTATTTACATCAGTACCGCTATTTGGGGTAAATGAAGTGGCATAGCTGACATAAGGAGCCACAATATCATTAAGGGTATACATGACAGAGGCGCTGCCTGTAAATGCATTGTCTGTTTGTTTACTTGTACTGCCAGTCACCAAACTTGTGGTTTGAGTTTGAGCCCAGTCTTGACGACCAGATAAGCTTAAAAGTAATTGGTCATTAAGTTGAATGCGGTCACGTAAATAAAGCCCTAAATATTTGAGACGATTGATATCACGAACATTTTGAGTCAATTTTACATTTTGACCGTAAACGGGGTCATAGATATTTAAATCGCCAATGTCGTATTTATCATTGGTGTAATCACTTTTTTCCTGAAAAGCATCTACTCCAATATTAAGGTCGTGTTGCATACCATATAAATCAAACTGTTTATTTAGGCGGTTATCAATGGCAAAGCTTAAATTATCAATAATTTGATGGCGGCTATTATTTTTACGGCTAATGGTTGTGTAGTCGATTTCACCTTGTTTGTTTTTTACCCAAAAGTTGTTACCTGTGCGAGCAAAGACAGCAGTGCCATCCATTTCAGTTTTTTGTACGGCAAAGTTCTGATTAAAGTTCCAACCATTATCAAAAGCGTGTTTAAAGGTATAACCTGTACGGTAAACATCTGCTTCATATTTACCAAAATTAGGATCGCCAATATATAAACTTCGGTCTATAGCGCCGTTAGGGTTATCTTTTAATGTACCAATGACCGGTAACCCTTGTTGACGGATGTATTCGCGATGCTGATAGCTTGCGATGACAGATAGATCAGTGTTATCCCCTAAGTCAAAGTTATAAGAGGGAGAGATGTAGTAATTTTTAAAATATACATAATCTGTTGGGTCATCTTGATCCGAGATACGACCATTTAAACGGAAAGCACCTTTTTCACTATTATTAGGGCTATAGTTTAAATCGAACGTTCCTTCTTTAAGGTTGTAGCTGCCATAAGTCATAGTGGCCCGAGCAAAGCTTTCAGCTTGAGGGCGTTTAGTCACTAAGTTGACCATACCTCCTGGAGCAACCAAACCAAAATTAATAGATGCAGGCCCTTTTAAAACTTGTACCTGATCCATGCCTGATAACTCAGTAGCAACATACGTATTTTGGCCTACTCTTAAGCCATCTACATAAACTGAATCAGAAGAAGTTTGTCCTCGAATAATGAAATCATCCCAGCCACGACGACCAAGTTTCCCAGCTCCAACACCCGCAACACCTTCAAGTGCATCTGTAAGTGTCTTTGCTTGTTTTTGGTCAAGTTGCTCGCGGGTTACCACCGAAATCGACTGAGCAGTTTTAAATAAAGGTGCGTCTGATTTTAAGGTAGAGTTTGCTTTCGTTGCGACGTAAGGTGAAGTGCTTTCTTTTTGCGCTTGAACAGAAATCGTGGGGAGAACACTGGTCGAATTTTGTTGTTCTGTTATTTCTTCAGCGTGACTTGCTGTCATCGAAGTAAAAATAGCAACTGCTAACAATGTTTTTGATGTTGAAAAACGGAAGGGTTGATTCATGGGAGGCCTAAGCAGCACAAAAAATAAATTTGATAATGAGAATTATTTTAATTTATTGTGGTTTAATTTTAAATAACATTATGATTCATTTATAAAATAAGAAAAGCAAAATCAATTTTAAAATATTATTAGAAAAATAAAGTAGTTTATTGCAAGAGTTATTGAATCCCTTTATTTTAGTATGGATATAAAAATATCTAATATTTAAAGTTTTTTTGGGGAATTGTATGGGGTTTGAAAAAACAACATCGCAGATATTATTTGATAATGGCGTACATAAATGTATTAGTTTTACCAGCTTGGTTAAAGGGGAAGGCATCCAAGCCAATCAATTTTTAATTATTGACCATGAACGCGCTGCTGTAATTGACCCAGGTGGCGATTTGACCTACGTTCCATTAACGATGGAATTAAATAAATATACACGTTTGAAAAATCTGGACTATGTGATGGCCTCTCATCAAGATCCGGACATTATTACTTCAATGCCACGCTGGCTGGTTTATACCGATGCTAAAGTCGTTGCATCAAAATTATGGGCACGTTTTTTACCACACCTAAATTCCTCATTTATGAGTGAGCGTATGAAAGGGAATTGGGAAGACCGTCTTATTGAATTACCTGACCGCGGCCAAGTGATTACTCTAGGAGAATCCAAGCTTGTGGTAGTTCCCGCTCACTTCTTACATTCGGTGGGTAATTTTCAGTTTTATGATCCAGTTGCTAAGATTCTGTTTTCTGGCGATATGGGTGCCTCGATTGTTGAAGATGCTAATCAGCCTTTAAAAGATTTCGATACGCACGTCATGAAAATGAAGGCTTTTCACCAACGCTATATGTGTTCCAATAAAGTTATCCGTTTGTGGGTCAATATGGTGCGCCAAATGGATATTGAAATGATTGTGCCTCAGCACGGTAGTCCATTTATGGGTAAAGAAATGGTCAATCAGTTTTTAGACTGGATTGAGACCTTGCCATGCGGCGTAGATTTAATGACTGAGCAAATTTTTAGCTGCCCTACTTAAAAAATGAGATCCATTATCTTGAGTCCAATTTGAAATTTTTTTAGTATTTTCCGTCGCAGAAAAATTTTTGATGACGAGAATTTGAATAAAATGTTATCTCAAGTTGCGACTCCAGATGAGTGCCTACGCTGTGGGGCATGTTGTGCACATTTTCGGGTTTCATTTTACTGGGCTGAAGCCGAGTTAATGGATGAACATCTAGTTGAATCTTTAACACCTGTTTATTCTTGTATGCGTGGAACTAATCGGGCTCAGCCACGGTGTCAGGCTTTGATGGGTGAAATTGGTAAAGAGGTGGGGTGTTCTATTTATGCTGTACGTAGTTCTACCTGTAGAGAGGTGCAGGTGGGAGATGAGCAGTGTAGTAAAGCTCGTTTGGCGCACCAGCTTATTCCTCTTATTCGTGTTAACCCAGCCGATTCTGAAAATGATCATGACTATGATCAGGTGAGTTAAATATGAGCTAACACAATAATAAGTGAGAAATATTTAGAATAGGCGAATATCTATTGCTGAAAAAGGCAAAGATAATATGAAAATTGCATTGAAATTTGTTTATAATAGCTCACGGAATTTACCAGTGAGATTGTTATGCTGACCATCGTTCAAGAAGCGCTAACCTTCGATGATGTCTTATTACTTCCTGCCTACTCTACTGTTCTCCCAAAAGATGTCTCTTTAAAGACACGTTTAACTCGCGGCATTCATTTAAATATCCCATTAGTTTCAGCTGCAATGGATACAGTGACTGAGTCACGTATGGCGATTGCTATGTCACAAAATGGTGGTATCGGGATTTTGCACAAAAACATGGATATTGCTGCTCAAGCTGCAGAAGTACGCCGTGTGAAAAAATTCGAAGCGGGTATGGTGAAAGATCCAATCACTGTAACGCCTGAAACTACAGTACGTGAACTCATCGCAATCACCAGCGCTAATAACATTAGTGGTGTACCTGTTGTTAAAGACGGCAAGGTTGTTGGTATTGTGACAGGCCGTGATACGCGTTTTGAAACCAATTTAGAACAACCTGTTAGCAACATCATGACAGGCCAAGATCGTTTAGTAACTGTACGTGAAGGCGAGTCTAAAGAAAATATTCAAGCATTATTGCAAAAACACCGTATTGAAAAAGTCTTGGTCGTTGGTGAGAGCAACGAACTTAAAGGCTTAATTACAGTAACGGACTTCCGCAAAGCTGAGAGCTATCCAAACAGTTGTAAAGATGATCTTGGTCGTTTACGTGTGGGTGCTGCGGTAGGTACAGGTGCTGATACACCAAGTCGTGTGGAAGCATTGGTTGAAGCCGGTGTTGACGTAATTGTTGTTGATACAGCACATGGTCACTCTGCTGGTGTAATTGAACGTGTACGTTGGGTGAAACAAAACTTCCCTCAAGTACAAGTGATTGGTGGCAACATTGCAACTGGTGATGCTGCATTAGCATTATTAGATGCAGGTGCAGATGCTGTAAAAGTAGGTATTGGCCCTGGTTCTATCTGTACAACACGTATTGTGGCAGGTATTGGTATGCCACAAATTTCTGCGATTGACAGCGTTGCTAGCGCACTAAAAGATCAAATTCCTTTAATTGCAGATGGTGGTATCCGCTTCTCTGGTGATATGGCAAAAGCGATCGGTGCGGGTGCAAGTACGATCATGGTTGGTTCATTACTTGCAGGTACTGAAGAAGCGCCGGGCGAAGTTGAGTTTTTCCAAGGTCGTTACTACAAAGCATATCGTGGTATGGGTTCATTAGGTGCAATGGCGGGAGCAACTGGTTCTGCTGACCGTTATTTCCAAGATTCAAAAGCAGGTGCTGAGAAGTTAGTACCAGAAGGAATCGAAGGCCGTGTTCCTTATAAAGGCCCAATGGGTAACATCGTTCATCAAATGATGGGTGGTTTACGTTCTTCGATGGGTTATACAGGTTCAGCTGTGATTGAAGATCTTCGCCAAAATGCGAAATTTGTGAAAATTACTTCAGCAGGCATGTCTGAGTCACATGTTCATGATGTAACGATTACTAAAGAAGCTCCGAACTATCGTGTTGGTTAGATTTTCGTAACCAAAACAATGAAGAAAGCCGTCATTACACTGACGGCTTTTTGTTTTTGGTGTAAAGTGAATCTGACGAAAAGAGATATGGCGGAATTGCCATATATGCAGTAAGCCACGGCTGAAGTGGCGTAAAAATGAGATAAGCTATGAGTTATTTTGGAACGGATGGTATTCGTGGAAAATTTGGGCAAATGCCTATTACTCCAGAGTTTGCTTTAAAACTCGGTTTTGCTGCAGGGAAGGTATTAAAACGAACGAGTCCAAAAAATAAGCCACTTGTTGTATTAGGAAAAGACACTCGTTTATCTGGTTATATTTTAGAGTCTGCTTTGCAGGCGGGGTTAAACGCTGCTGGCGTATATGTTCATTTGCTTGGCCCATTACCAACCCCAGCAATTGCGCACCTTACTCGTGCTTTACATGCGCATGCAGGTATCGTGATTTCTGCATCACATAACCCATATTTTGATAATGGTATTAAATTTTTCTCAAGCGAAGGTAAAAAACTACCAGATGCGCTACAAGAAGAAATTAACCTCGAATTAGAAAAAGATTTATATATTGATGACACAGCAAACTTAGGTAAAAGTGTTCGTGTAAAAGATGCAAATGGTCGTTACATTGAATTCTGTAAATCTACTTTTCCTTACCATTTTGATTTAAGTAATTTAACAATTGTGGTGGATTGTGCTCATGGTGCAGCGTATAGCGTTGGTCCTTCGGTTTTCCGTGAGTTAGGTGCAAAAGTTGTTGCTTTATATAATGAGCCGGATGGTTTAAATATTAATGAAGGTTGTGGTTCAACACATCCTGAGAACCTACAAAAAGCTGTAGTTGAGCACGAAGCAGATTTAGGGATTGCCTTTGATGGTGATGCTGACCGTGTCGTGATGGTCGATAAGTTTGGTAACTTGATTGATGGCGATCATATTTTATATATCTTGGCGACTCAGGCTCAGAAAAAACCAGCAGGCGTTGTTGGTACTGTCATGAGTAACATGGCACTCGAAATTGCACTTGAAAAAGCGAATGTTGGTTTTGTTCGTGCTAAGGTTGGCGACCGATATGTATTACAAGCTTTAGAAGAAAATGGTTGGGTTACTGGTGGGGAACCATCTGGTCATATTCTAACTTTAGACAAGAGTACGACAGGTGATGCGATTATTGCAGCACTTCAAGTTTTAACCGTGATGGTCGAGCAAAATAAAGCTCTTCATGAGTTGGTTCAAGACTTTAAATTATTCCCGCAAATTCTTGTGAATGTACGTTTAGAACAAATGCTTGATCCGTATTCTATTCCTACATTGGTTGCCGAGTTTGATAAAGCAGAAGCACAGCTCAAAGGACATGGACGAATCTTAATTCGTAAGTCAGGAACAGAGCCTGTAATTCGTGTTATGGTCGAAGGTGATGATGAGCAAGAAGTGAATGCTTTAGCTCAGCATTTAGCAGATTCAGTTCGTTCACAAGCACAAGTCGCATAAGGTGCATGACATGAGTGATGTCATTAAAGATTTAAGTGAATTACGCTTAAGCTACGAGCAAGGAGAATTGCATGAGGGGCAAGTTGAATCTAATCCTCATCAGCAGTTTCTTGGTTGGTTTAACCATGCTCTAGCAGCCAATTTGCATGAACCCTATGCAATGTCATTAGCGACAGCAAGCGCGAATGGCAGACCTCATGTTCGAACAGTTTTGTTACGTGGGGCTACAGAAGCTGGGTATGATTTTTATACTAATTACGACAGTCAAAAAGGTATCGATTTGGCAGAAAATCCATATGCCGAATTATTATTTTACTGGCCAAGTCTAGAGCGTCAGGTGCGAGTTGGTGGTCGTGTAGTCAAAATTGCTGAGCAAGAGTCTACAGATTACTATCGTAAACGACCACGTGATAGCCAGATTGCAGCGCATATCAGTACTCCGCAAAGTGGTAAGATTGAAAGCCGAGAGCTGTTACAGCAACGTTTTCAAGACTTACAACAGCAAGTTACAAGTCGTGAAGTACTTGATAAGCCAGAGTTCTGGGGAGGCTATCGTCTGCAACCAGATTATTATGAATTCTGGCAGGGAAGACCAAATCGTTTACATGACCGCTTGAGTTATGAAAAAATCGACGGTCAATGGACGCTGCACCGACTGATGCCTTAAATGACAAAAATACAAATCAAACAAAGACCTTTATTAACACGCCCTGAACAGTTTCGGGGCGTGCCTCCGTTTATTGCCGAAATTTTGGCAAGGCGTGGGGTACAATCTGAACAGGAATTAGAGTTAAAGCTTAAGAATTTATTAGCTCCACAGCTCAAGGGATTAGAAACTGCTGTGGCATTAATAGATCAAGCTATTGATGAGCAGAAAAAAATTGTTATTGTCGGTGATTATGATGCCGATGGTGCAACCAGTACAGCTTTAATGGTATTGGTGCTTAGCGATATGGGGGCACAAGTCGACTATTTGGTTCCAGACCGATTTAAATACGGTTATGGGCTTACCCCCGCAATTGCAGAGCTTGCACATCAAACTTATCAACCCGATTTATTAATTACTGTCGATAATGGGATTTCCAGCCATGCTGGTGTTGATGCGGCACATGCACTGGGCATGCAAGTGGTTATTACAGATCACCATTTAACCACTAAAGAAACACCGCTTGCAGAAGCAGTTGTAAATCCAAATCAGTTAGGTTGTGAGTTCCCAAGTAAGGCGCTTGCAGGTGTTGGAGTTGCATTTTATGTACTGGCCAATTTAGCAAGTTTACGTAACAAGCAAAACAAAAGTACAAGTAAAGTCACTCAATATCTAGACTTGGTTGCTTTGGGAACGTATGCGGATGTTGCTGTGTTAGATTATAACAATCGTATTTTGGTCGATGCAGGCGTAAAACGTATTCAACAACATCAATGCCGAGTCGGAATATTGGCGTTGCTAGATATTGCTGGCCGTGAGGCTTCATCTTTGCGTGCACAAGATTTAGGTTTTGTTTTAGGTCCGCGTATTAACGCTGCTGGACGCATGGAGAGCATGCGTATAGGCATTGAATGTTTATTAGCTGACACTATGGAATCTGCCTATCCAATCGCGAGACAGTTAAATCAATTAAATATAGAGCGCCGTCAAATCGAAGGGGAGATGAAGCAACAAGCCTTGTCTGCTTTAGATAGCTTGCAGCTCTCAAAGGAAGACGTTCCTCCAGCTCTTATACTCTTCGAAGAAAACTGGCATCAAGGTGTGATTGGAATTGTAGCGGGGCGTTTAAAAGAGCAGTTTCATCGTCCCACTATTGTATTTGCACCTGATGAAGATGGTATTCATATAAAAGGGTCTGCACGTTCAATTGATGGGGTGCATATTCGAGATACAATTGAACAGGTTGCTGAACAACATCCAGAATTGGTGAGCCATTTTGGTGGGCATGCAGCAGCAGCAGGTTTAACCATACGTAAAGAAAACTTCGAAGCTTTTAAAACAGCGTTTACCAATTGTATTGCAGCAATGGAAGAGTCTTTGTTTCAAGCAACGCTATGGACGGATGGAGAACTCCCTGCTTCGGCTTTGCAACTAAATACATTAGATTGGATAGAACAGTTGGGGCCTTGGGGACAAAAATTCCCTTTTCCTCAGTTTGAGGGGCATTTTAAAGTTGTTGATTATCGCTGGCTTAAAGAAACGCATTTGAAGCTTAAATTAGCACTCGGCCAATATAGTTTTGATGCAATTGCTTTTAATGCAGCAGGCCGTTTTGAATTTGACCCAATGCGGGATTATGTACATTTGGTCTATGAAATAGATCGTAATGCATTTAATGGAAATGTGAATTTACAATTACGCATCGTACATTTAAACCAATAAAAAAATCCGCTCAATTGAGCGGATTTTTTTATGACTTTAGGCTTGATTAGAAGCGGTATGCTGCACGAACACCATAAGTGTTGTCGTTATCACCAAATCCAACACGGCCTTCAACACTTACTTGCTGATTTAAGAATTTTTTAGCATTGATACCAAATTCATCTTTGTCAGTTAAGTCGTTGTTGTAGTAATCAGCACCAACACTTAAAGTTTTGTCGATGTAGTAGTCACCACGAACTTTATATTCGTCTAGGTCACCGAACGCACCGAACGCTTCAAGGTTTACGTCATGTTGACCTACTTGAGTTACGTATTTAGCACGAACTGTTGGATCAGCGCCGTCTTTGCCGTCTTTTTCGTCGTAGCCTTTAACACCTAGAGCAAGTAATAAACCTGGAGCTGGTAAATAACCTACTTCAGCTGCGTAAGTAGTTACTTTTTGGTCGTAATTAGTGTTATCAATTTCACGCTCATTTCGACCTACATCACCGCTAAGGTAGAAATCTGAGTTAGGAACGTAATATTCAACACCTACGCCATATTGAGTATCTTTTGTACCGCTGTTATCGCCATAGTTGATAAGGGCGTTAACGTTACTTGCACGGCTTAAGAAAGCTGCTTCAGCAAGTGGAGCGTTACGAGTTTGAACAGGATTAAAGTAATAAGTCCCGTCAACACCGAATTTACTTACGCTGCTACCGTTGTCTGGATCAAGATAATTGTAAGAACCACCAACTTCAGCTTGGTAAGCGTTTGCTGCGCCACTCACTGCGAGTGCAGATAAAAGAGCTGATGCAATTGCTAGTTTTTTCATGGAATCTCTCCCCTCTAAAAAGCGATTTTATAAATGTTTTGTTACAACTTTTAGTCTAGACGAAAAAGCTTTGTCGTCAATCTTGCGCAAGTAACCGTACTGTAACCGTGTGATATTTATGTAAACTAATTTAATTTAAGATATTGATTTTAAAATATAAAAATATAATGTTTTATTTTATTAAAATTGAGGATATTTTGTGTAGATCATAAAAAATGCTGTAAAAGTACCCAATTTTGTATGAGGATGTTACTAATTAATCTTAAATTGAACTGAAGAAAATTTATAAATCAAATTGATGAAATATGATGAGAAATACAAAGCGGGTTCGTAGATAACCGCAGCTATGCTAAAATAATTGACCGTTTATCTGCTCTTATGGGAACACTCGCGTGGAAATTAATCCTTATCTAAACCAATTGAAAGACTTAACTGATCGTAGCCAAACACTACGGGGGTATCTTTGACTACGATCTGAAAAAAGAACGTTTAGAAGAAGTTTTACGTGAGTTAGAAGACCCTGCAATCTGGAATGATCAAAGCCGTGCTCAGGCGATGGCGAAAGAAAAGGGCGAACTAGAAAACGTTATTAATGTATTGGATGGCTTATCTACACAGCTTGAAGATGCAAAAGCGATGTTAGATTTGGCTGTAGAAGCCGACGATGAAAGCCTGCTTGAAGATGTTCAGTCGGAGCTTGGTGCTGCCGAAGATGAACTGGCTAAACTTGAATTCCGTCGCATGTTTAGTAACCCAATGGACCCGAACCCTTGCTATGTCGAGATTCAATCAGGTTCAGGTGGTACTGAAGCACAAGATTGGGCGTCTATGCTTTTACGCATGTATATGCGCTGGATTGAACGTCATGGTTTTAAAGCAGAACTTATGGAAGTGTCTGACGGTGACGTAGCAGGTATTAAATCAGCAACGATTCGTGTGGAAGGTGAATATGCCTACGGTTGGTTACGCACAGAGTCAGGTGTACACCGTTTAGTTCGTAAATCACCATTTGACAGTGGCAACCGTCGTCACACTTCATTCTCTGCGGTATTTATTTCACCAGAAGTTGATGACAATATTGAAATTGATATTAACCCTTCTGATGTTCGTACCGATACGTACCGTGCATCTGGTGCAGGTGGTCAGCATATTAACAAAACCGACTCGGCTGTGCGTTTGACTCATATCCCAACAGGTATTGTAGTAGCGTGTCAGAACCAGCGTTCGCAACATGCTAACCGTGACCACGCATGGAAACAGTTACGTGCACGTTTATATGAATTGGAAATGCAAAAACGTAATGAAGCAGCTCAAGCTCTAGAAGACTCGAAGTCTGATATTGGTTGGGGAAGCCAAATTCGTTCATATGTATTAGATGATTCTCGTATTAAAGATTTACGTACAGGGGTTGAAAACTCTAATACAGGTGCTGTTCTTGATGGTGACCTTGATCGTTTCATCGAAGCGAGTTTAAAACAAGGTTTATAAGAGTCTGCTGAACTTTTAGTTTAAATACACTTCATCTATGAATATGTAGAACTCTTGGATTTTTAGCGATTAAAACGGCAAAGCAGTTCAGTTTTCGAATGTTAATCGAAAAAATACGATATGAATATCGAAAAAAATAGATATGAATATCGAAAAAATGCGATATTATATTTTCGAAATGCTGAACAAAGCTTTGTTCGTTTAAAAGACGTGTTGAGCCTATGGATATTGATGCAATTAGCAAAGCCCTTTCCAACCCTCTACGTCGGCAAATTTTGCAATGGTTAAAAGAACCTGCACATTATTTACCGATTGAAGAATGTGGTGGTAGTTTTGAGAAGGGTGTTTGTGCAGGTCATATTGAACGTTTGGGTAAAGTAGCTCAGTCTACAATGTCCAATCATTTGTCTGTGTTACAACAGGCGGGGCTTATTCAGGTCCAAAAATATGGTCAATGGTCTTATTTTTCACGTAACGAAGCTTTGATTCAGCAATATATCGAACATTTAAAACAAACACTTTAAATTATTAAAAGTGTAAGTCGAGGCGATTATGGCTGAACTCAATACTCCTTTAACGGTTGGTGATTTTGAAATCAAAAATCGATTGGTAATGGCTCCATTAACGCGTGCGCGTAGTGGTGTAAGCCGAGTGCCTAATGATTTAATGGTTGAATACTATCAACAACGTGCAAATGCTGGTCTAATTTTGACCGAAGCAACAGTAATTGGTTCAAAAACTGTGGGTTACGCAGACACCCCAGGATTATGGTCACAAGAGCAGGCACAAGCTTGGAATAAAATTATTGAGGCAGTTCATGCTCAAGGTTCAAAAATTGTAGCTCAACTTTGGCATGTAGGCCGTATTTCGCATCCTGAACTTTTAGATGGTGATATTCCTGTTGCACCAAGTGCAATTCAACCTGCGGGTGAAGTGAGTTTATTACGTCCTAAACGTCCCTATGTAACACCGCGTGCACTTTCAATTGAAGAGATTCAAGAAGTTATTGCTCAATACAAACATTCAGCAGAACTGGCTAAAGCAGCAGGTTTTGATGGTGTTGAATTACACGCAGCGAACGGTTACTTAATTGACCAGTTCCTTCAAAGTAATACCAACCAACGTGATGATGAATACGGTGGTCCTGTTGAAAATCGCGCACGTTTATTATTAGAAGTCGTTGATGCATTTATTGAAGTGTGGGGCGCAGGCCGAGTAGGTGTTCATATTGCACCGCGTGGTGATTCACACGATATGGGAGATGAAAACCCATTAGCAACTTTTGGTTATGTAGTTGAACAACTTAACCAACGTAATGTTGCTTTCATTTTCTCTCGTGAATATGAAGCTGCTGATAGTATTAGTCCTAAACTTCGCGAAAAATTTAATGGTGTATGGATTGCCAATGAGAACCTAACACCAGAATCAGCAAAACGTATCTTGCGTGAAGGTCAGGCAGATGCTGTATCTTTTGGTAAGGCATATATTGCTAACCCAGATCTTTTACAGCGTTTAGAGCAAGATTTGCCACTAAACGAACTTCAAGCAACGACTTTATATGCGAAAGGTGCTGAAGGTTATACAGACTATCCAACACTAGAAGCTTCATAAGATTCTTTGAAATGATGTTTTGCTGACTTCGTCCATTTCTGAATTCAGTAAATCGCTTTTCTTGTAATGGTAGAGTTTAGGTATCGAAACTCTGCCATTTTTTCTATCTATGTTATATTTTCCCCAGTTTTAAACTTTGACTATTTGAGGCAAACCGCTTGGCGACCCCTTTTTGGTACAACACCGCACTCCATTTATTAAAACCTTTTTACCAATGGCGGATAAAAAGACGTGCAGAAAGCCAGGAATTATATAATCAGGAATGTCTTGAAAGATTTGGGCCGTTTGAGTCTCCGAAAAATGTAAGAGCAATTTGGTTCCACGCTGTTTCGGTTGGAGAAACCAATGCTGCGCAGCCTTTAATCGAGCATTATCTTAAACTCGGTCAACCTGTATTAGTTACTAATACAACAAAGACGGGGCAGGCGCGTGCCAAATCATTATTTTTAAAAGCACCTTATTTAGATCTATTTCAAGCAGTTTATTTGCCTGTTGATCAAAAGCATCTTTTAAAACAATTTTTTGAGTTATATCAGCCAAAGCTTTTAGCATTGGTTGAGACTGAGCTTTGGCCAAATTTAATTGATCAAGCCAAGCTACAGCAGGTTCCTTGTTTATTATTAAATGCGCGATTATCAGAAAAATCAGCGAAAGGTTATAGTCGCGTTTCAGGTCTAACGGCAGGAATGCTGAAACAAATTGACTGGGGGTTGGCACAAGATAATGCAACTCGACAACG
This sequence comes from Acinetobacter sp. 809848, assembly GCF_000581275.1. NCBI lineage: Bacteria > Pseudomonadati > Pseudomonadota > Gammaproteobacteria > Moraxellales > Moraxellaceae > Acinetobacter > Acinetobacter sp. 809848. The sequence continues at coordinate 50,343 of NZ_JEXG01000003.1, read as the reverse complement.
TTATGTAGAACTTGGTTTAGATCAACAAAAAAGTCAGGTAGTTGGAAATATTAAGTTTGATATCCATGCACCTGAGGCTTTTATAAATCAGGCTGAGCAATTACAACAACAATGGTATTTGGGACAGCGTAAAGTCCTAACAATTGCCAGTACACATGCGCCAGAAGAACAACAAATTTTGCAGGCACTTGCACCTTATCTAAAGTCAGATCCAGATTTAGTTTGTATTGTCGTGCCTCGACATCCTGAACGTTTTGATGAAGTATTTGAAATTTGTCAGAACTTAGATCTAATCACTCATCGTAGAAGTATGAATCATAGTATTCACGCCAGTACACAGGTTTATCTGGCGGATAGTATGGGTGAGCTTTGGCTATGGTATGCCTTAAGTCAGGTGTGTTTTGTGGGGGGATCACTTAATGAACCAGGTGGTGGGCATAATATTTTAGAGCCTATGGTTTTAAATGTACCGACCGTAATTGGACCTCGTTACTTTAATTTCCAAACCATTGTTGATGAATTTATTGATGAAAATGGGGTGCTCATTGCTCAAGACGCTGAGCAAGTTGTAGCAATCTGGATGGCATGTTTAGCCGAGCCTGAAGAAGCAAAGCAGGTGGTAGAGCAGGCGCATAAAGTCTTACAACGTAACCAAGGTTCATTACAAAAGCATATTGGTGTAATTAACCGGTATTTGGCCGAAAAACCATGAATATCGTTTTACTAGAACCTGATGATGTTCAGTCAGATTTATGGTTAATCCGTTCAAAACGCCAATTGCAGCATTTACGTGAACATCTTGATATTACGGTGGGCCAAAATCTAAAAGTTGGTGTTCGTAATGGTGCACGCTATACCACTGAAATTGTTTCGATGAATGAGCAAGAAGTTTGTATACGGCCTATCACTGAAGAAGTTGTACCTGCAAAACTTCCAGTACATTTAATCGTAGCGTTACCAAGGCCCAAAGTTTTACGCCGTTTAATTATGGATAGTGTGACTCTAGGTGTTGAAAGAATTAGTTTGATTCATAGTTACCGCGTAGATAAAAGCTATTGGCAAACTCCATTTTTACAACAACTTGATAACTATGTGACTTTAGGGCTTGAGCAAGCAGGCGACACCATTGCTCCTGAAATTCAATTATATAAACGCTTTAAACCTTTTGTTGAAGATGTTCTACCAAACTTAATTTCAAAGGAAAGTCCCGCCTATGTGGCTCATCCGTATGCCGAGCAGAGCATGCCAGTTAATATTCCGCATGCGTGCAGTGTAGTCGTTGGACCCGAAGGCGGCTTTATTCCCTATGAAATTGATTTGCTCACAAAAAACGGCTGCCAAGCTGTGAGCTTAGGCAACCGTATTTTAAGAACTGAAACGTCTATTTCTTATATTTTAGGTCGTCTCTTTAGTTGATGTTTCTGGGTTTAAAAGTGGCTGATTTGAAGCCATTTTTAATTCCTGAATTGGGTAAGGAATATTAATTCCGTTCTCATTGAAAGCTTGTTTTACTTGAGCTTGAATTGTGCTTGTAGATGAGGACATATCAGTTTCAGTAGTATCAACCCACCAACGTACAGTCAGGTTAACCGAGAAATCTGCTAAAGCTGTAACGTTAACCGAGAAAGCTGGTTGACTGAGTACATTTCGGTCATTATTAAGAATATCTAAAATAATCTGTTTAGCTTTTTGTTCATCGTCGTCATATCCAATGCCGACTACAAACTCACAACGTCGCTGCTGATAAGCCGTATTTACAGTTAAAGCGCTCGTATAAACAGTGGCATTTGGAATAACAATGCGACGGCCATCTGGCGAGCGTAAGAATGTTGCACGAATTTGGATATCTTCAACAGTTCCTTCAAGTGAATTGACCACGATTGAATCGCCAATACGGAACGGTTCGCTCAATAAAATTAAAATACCTGAAAGCAAGTTTTGGAAAATATCTTTAAATGCAAAACCAATTGCAACCGAACCGATCCCTAACGCGCTCATGAGTTGCCCCGGGGTAAAACCTGGGATCATGATGACAAGTGCAATTAAGAATCCAAAAAATAAAATTGTCGTACTTCCTACACGGTTTAGAACCAACACTAGGTTTTGGCGCGTATAAGAACGATTTTCTAAGGTTTTACGAACAAAGAACTTAAATAATTTGGTGAGTAGCCAAAAAATAATAAAAACGATAATCGCAATACAAATATAAGGCACACGTTCCCAGAAGCTATCCACGATTTTATCAATAGTGGTATAGGCATCATGATACTTTTCGGTATGGGCTAAAACCGTTTGAGTGGTTTTAGTACCTGCTTCTTGCAAAAGTTCGCCTGTATTTTTTGCAACATCCGTTAAGGATTTTTGTTCATCAGCCACAACAAGTCTCTATTTTAAAAAATTATGAAAGCGATGATCGGCCTTCATTATAGTAGGAGATAAAATGTGCGCCTACTATAATGAGTTCATCTGAATAATAAAGTGTTTTTTAATTAAAAGTATTCCGTTCCTTTTTGTAAGATTTGTGACGGGGTTTGAATAGTATCGGTACCAGAGAAGTAGTAAAAAAAGCCTGCGGTAGAAATAAGGCTAATTAAAATAGCCAATAAAATAAACCAAGCCATTAACTTTTCTATGAACGTTGATGGTCGAGATGGACCATATTGATTTGGACCTGCTGTACCTGAGGCAAGTAGTAAATAAATCATAAAAAAGAACTGAACAACTGGAATGAATAGTAGTAATCCCATCCAACCACTTTTATTTAGATCATGCAAACGTCGCACGACGAGAACAACATTTAAATAAATCAGGAATAGCCAAAAAGCCCATACCACCAAAGCACTGAGGCCAGAAAGAGAGCTATAAAACTCAAAATTAAATAAATTACTTGAAAGCTGAAAACTTCCAAGAAAGGAGGCCAGAATAAAATAACCCACGATTGTGACTAAATAAATCAGTCCATATCCACCTAAATAACTCATACGGTTAAAACGGCCATGAATTGAAAAAGGGCTATCTTTTAAAGGCAGCTGTGGTGGGCGTGAGGAAGTTGTTTGGGCAAACATATTATTTTATTCCTAGGTTGCATATGAGAGACAAAATAATCTTTGTTGATGATCAAAACCATCAAATATTGAAAAAATTATAAAAGTAAAAGCTATAGACAAATGTTTTAAATCAACTTAATTTTATAAAAATGTTCATAATTTCGTATGCTTGAGTAAGTGGTTAATATATGACCAAAGTCGCATTGTCTAGGCTTTGAATGAGTCATCATACTGCAAAGGCATGCAAATAAGATCCAGTAAAATAATAGCCACAGTCTCGAGATGGGATGCACAAGATCAAGGAAGTTGCGTATGAATGAGATCTATCCAGTACCAGAGGAATTTAAAAAAACAGCTCGTACTGTTGAAGCAGACTACTTTAAACGTTATCAACACTCTATCGAGAACCCAGATGAATTCTGGGCAGAGCAAGCTAAAATTGTCGATTGGATAAAGCCATTTACCCAAGTTAAAAATACTAGTTTTGACAAAGACAATTTTAAAATTGAATGGTTTGCTGATGGTGAGTTGAACGTGTCAGCAAACTGCCTAGACAGGCATCTTAAAGAACATCCACATAAACCTGCAATTATTTGGGAAGGTGACCATCCTTCTCGTCATAAGATTGTCTCTTATAAAGAATTACACGACGAAGTCTGCCGTTTTGCCAACGTTTTAAAGAAATATGGCATTGGTAAAGGTGACCGCGTTGTACTGTATATGCCGATGGTCACTGAGGCTGCAATTGCCATGTTAGCCTGTGCCCGTATTGGTGCTGTTCACTGTGTAGTGTTTGGTGGGTTCTCGCCAGACTCTTTAGCGAGTCGTATTGAAGATAGCCAAGCGAAACTGGTGATTACCGCAGACTCAAGTCTACGTGCCGGAAAACTATTACCACTCAAAGAAAATGTTGATTTGGCTTTAGCGTTGCCGGGTACTGAGTGTGTTGAAAATGTGATCGTGGTTTACCGTAATGCAAACCCGATTGAAATGAAGCCTGGTCGTGATTTGTGGTATCACCTCATTATTATGGAGGTTGATGCAAACTGTCCTCCAGAGCCGATGAAGGCAGAAGACCCTTTATTTATTCTTTATACATCGGGCTCGACAGGTAAACCGAAAGGTGTGTTGCATACGACAGGCGGTTACTTAGTTTATGTAACCAGTACCTTTAAAGAGGTCTTCGATTTAAAACAAGATGATGTGTATTGGTGTACAGCCGATATCGGTTGGATTACAGGGCATAGTTATTTGATTTATGGACCGCTAGCAAATGGTACCACGACCTTAATGTTTGAAGGCGTGCCTCAATACCCAACATGGGCACGTCTTGGTCACGTAGTCGATAAACATAAAGTTTCTATCTTATATACAGCTCCAACCGCAATTCGCGCCATGATGCGAGAGGGTGATTCATTTGTACGCGAAAGTAACCGTAGCAGCTTGCGTTTACTCGGTTCGGTCGGTGAACCTATTAACCCTGAAGCTTGGAATTGGTACTACAATGTTGTTGGTGAAGGCCGCTGCCCGATTGTTGATACATGGTGGCAAACCGAAACAGGCGGTATTTTGATTGCTCCATTGCCGGGTGCAACAGCTTTAAAACCAGGTTCAGCAACACGTCCATTATTTGGGATTCAACCCGCCATTGTGGATGGTGAAGGTAATGAGCTAGAAGGTGCGGTTGAAGGTAACCTTGTGATTAAAGATTCATGGCCAGGCCAGATGCGTACTATTTGGGGTGATCCGGACCGCTTTATTGAAGCTTATTTCTCGACCTTTAAAAATACTTATTTTACAGGCGATGGTGCTCGCCGTGATGAAGATGGGTATTACTGGATCACAGGTCGTGTTGACGACGTCTTAAACGTTTCAGGTCATCGTCTAGGTACTGCTGAAATTGAAAGTGCTTTGGTTTCGCATGAATCTGTAGCAGAAGCAGCAGTGGTGGGTATGCCACATGAGATTAAAGGACAAGGTATTTGTACTTTCGTGACCTTACAGGCAGGTGTTGCAGAATCGGAAGAGCTGCGTAAAGAGTTAATCAACTGGGTACGTAAAGTGCTTGGACCTGTGGCCTCACCTGATGCATTACATTGGGCACCAGCGTTACCTAAAACGCGTTCGGGTAAAATCATGCGCCGTATTTTAAGAAAAATTGCAGCGAATGAGCTAGATAGTTTAGGTGATACTTCAACCTTGGCTGAGCCTGCAGTGGTAGATCAGTTAATTACAACGGTTTATCCTGATAAGCAGAACTAATTTTAAAAAAGCCCCATCTGGGGCTTTTTTATTGCTTTCTACTAAGAGCTTGCTAAAAAGTCAGCAGTATTTTCTACATTTGCAAATGTACTCAGCGCAGTTAAAAAAGCAGTTTGTACGTCTTCAGCTTTTACAATTTTTCTATCATGGCTTAAATCGCGAGTTGCGGTTGCATCTGCAATTAAGATGGGTTGATAGCCAAGTTCTTTGGCTGCACGAGTCCCTGAATCAATACACATATGCGTCATCATGCCTGTAATCACGAGTTGTTCAATTTGATGTGTTTTTAAAAGCTCATCTAAATTGGTTTCTAAAAAACTGTTTGGATAATGCTTTGTCACGATTAATGAATCACTGCCAGCACTGAGTTCAGGATGAAGTAAAACCCCATCTGTATTTTCTTGGAAGAAACTCGCTTGTGGCGGGTTAATATGCTGCACATAAATGATGAGCAAGTTTTTCTCGTTAAAATATTGTTCGAGTTGTTTTATTTTTTCTAGCGCTTGCTCTGGCCCAACCAATTCCATTTTGCCATTTTTAAAATAATCATTTTGTACATCGATAACTAATAGAGCTTGTTTCATGAGGTCACTCTTGTTGATATGAGATAAAACAAGATTATTCTCTGCTTGAAAAATCGGCTATAGTCAGATGAAAGCATTACCGCCAGTTTTCTTTCACCATGAAAAATGAATATTGAATTAGACCCGATTGATCTAAAAATTATTGCATTACTCAAACAAGATTCTCGTCTGACAAATAAAGACATTGGGCAGCGCGTCCATCGAACAGGACAGGCGGTGGGTGCTCGAATTGCTCAGTTAATGGATGCAGGTGTTATCAAAAACTACACCATTGCCGTGCAATATTCGCATAAGCAATTTATTCACTTGCATTTAAATGAACAACGCGCATTTGAAGAAATTGAAAATTTGGTTAAGCAATATGAACAAATCGATGAATGCTTTAAAGTCATGGGCAATGCTTGCTATATGATTGTCAGCCATTTTGAACCCGCTGCCTTAAATGAATTTATCGAGAAACTTTCAAAATGGTGCCGTTACTCAGTTGAAACTGTGATTCGAGAAGTCGAGAAATCCTAAAAAATAAAGGCTCCAAGCCGAGTCTTGGAGCCAATAAATTCTTTATTTTTAATTTATTGTTTTTATTATCTTGCGCTGTTTTAACTGGGGTTTTTTAGGCTGATTTAGCTTGGATTTCTACCTCCTTCTCCTGTTGAAGTTCTAACTGACGAACGAGCGGCAGAACTTTTTCTCCGAAATATTCCACCTCTTCAATAAAGTGTAAAAATCCGGAAAGAATCAAATCAACACCTACATTTTTAAGTGCCACAATACGCTCAGCAATTTGTTGTGGTGTACCAATTAAATTGGTTTTAAAGCCATCGTTGTATTGCACTAAGTCTTCAAAACTTGATTTTGCCCAGTTACCTTGTTGCTCTGGTGAAGCAGCACCTGCTTCACGTGTAGCATCTCCAAATGCATTTACCGCTTCAGTATTGGCTTTATCAATAATTTCTTGGAGTACCGCTTTTGCTTCTTCTTCGGTATCTCGGGCAATAATGAAAGCATTTACCCCAATTTTGACATGGTGATTATTTGCTTTTGCTTTAGTATGAATATCTTCGACTTGTTTTTGAATTTCTTCTACCGTATTACCGTTAGTGAAATACCAGTCAGATACACGAGACGCCATGTCACGCGCAGCACGTGAACTGCCACCTTGGAAAACTTCGATATAAGGCTTTTGCAAAGGTTTTGGTTTAAGGGTGTAGTTTTGGAACTGGTAGTATTTACCATTGAAACTATAGTTGTCGGTGGTCCAGATTCCTTTTAGCGTGCGAATAAATTCTTCGGAGCGAACATAACGTTCATCATGCTCAGGCCACTCTTCACCAATGGCATCAAACTCTCCTCTGAACCAGCCACTCACTACGTTAATCGCAATACGGCCTTGAGTTAAATAATCAATCGTTGCAAGTTGTTTAGCGGCAAGTGCCGGTTTCCAAGGGCCGGGCAGAATAGCCGCGATGACCTTTAATTTTTCAGTTTTTGCTAGTAATGCATGACTGAAACTTACCGATTCATGTTGGTTTTCTGCCCCGTACCCAGCCGTAAAACGAATTTGGGTGAGCGCATATTCAAAACCATTGTTTTCGGCAGCCTGTGCAAGTCGAACATTGTAGTCATAACTCCAGTCTGTACGCTGTTCGATGTTACTCACTACAAGGCCACCGCTTACGTTTGGTACCCAATAAGCAAATTTAATTGGTTGTTGTAATTGCGTCATGGTTCGCTCTCCCCATTCGTTCTTTTTATTTAGCTATATTGCGCTTAGGCAACATGCGTTAATGATTTGCCAGACTTGTGATGCAAACGAGATTCTGCCGCATCAAGGTTTGGTACAGCTGCTGAAGGTAATACTTCTTCTTGCTCAATTTGCTTGTTAATACCAAGCTCTTGATTTGCTTGCTGAGATTTAGGTTTAACTACTTCAGCACGTTTACCTTTCGCTGGCGCCCATTCTAAAATTGGCAATGCACGTGCCACTGCTAACGTAATACGGTCTGATAATTGCTCACTTTTCACCGTATATTCCGGAGTAAAGTCACGATCGGTCGCATATACGCCAATTGGTAAAGTTTGTGCTTGGAAGAAACTGAATAATGGACGTAGTTGATGTTCAAGTACGAGTGCATGACGATCACTACCGCCCGATGCTGCTAAAAGTACAGGCACATCGACTAAAGCAGTCTGTTCAACAAAATCGAAGAAATGTTTGAAAAGACCTGTAAAAGAAGCACGGTAAACGGGTGTACCTACAATTAAAGCATCTGCTGCTTCAACTGCTGCAAGGTCATCTTGTACGCGCTGTGGAAGTTGGTTGCGATAAAATGCGCCGCCTAATAGAGGTCCGATTTCGCTTAATTTAATAAAGTGAACTTTAATATCGATTGCTTCTGATAATTCATCAAGAATGGCTTGAACCAGACTTTCCGTTTTAGATGGGGTATTTAAGCCACCAGAAACAGCAACGATATTTAAAGGTTTTGGTGATGTGATACCAGTCATAATTTGGTTCCTAAGCCTAAAACAAGAGATTGGACTTATTAATCAACAACGACGGTAAACTGTAAAATAACGAAATTGGTCAACCTTATCAGTTTTAAATATAAAAGATAAATAGTAGATTTTTATACTTTGTTTTTCTATTAAGTTGCTGTTTTTGTTTTATATAATTATAGGTGATATATTTTTTATAATAAAAAGGAAGCTTATATAAAAAACAGATTAATTTTGATTAAAAGTTAAAAAACATCTGAAAATCTTGGCTAAGTTCTGCATTTATCAACATTTTGCATAAAAATGGATAAGATGAACGTATCTTTCATCTAAATAGTAGGGTTACAATAGGCCATACTTATGCTCAAGATTACTTTAATCGCTTATGAATATTTTAATCGTTGATGATCATCCTTTGTTTCGTCATGCTTTAATTCAAGCAGTACGTTATAGCCTGCCACAGGCACAAATTCATGAAACAGCCTCGGTTGATGAGTTTTATGAGCGTTTGGAAAATGGGGCAGAACCTGATCTGGTATTACTCGATTTAAATTTACCGGGTGCTTCAGGATTTTCGGCTCTGGTTTATGTAAGAGCACAGTATCCATCTATTCCGATTATTGTTGTTTCTGCACATGAAGAAACTTCAATTATTCAGCGTGCGATTGCTCATGGCGCCATGGGTTATATTCCTAAGTCGGCTCATCCAAGCCATATTGGCGAAGCGATTCGTCAAGTCTTAGAAGGTGATATCTGGTTACCACCTAATTTGCCATCGAATCTTAACCTTGACCCAAGAGCAGCAGATGAAACTGCTTTAGCTGAACGTATTCAATCGTTAACACCTCAGCAATTCCGTGTTTTGATGATGGTTGCGGAAGGTTTGTTAAATAAGCAAATCGCATATGAGCTTGATGTTTCAGAAGCAACGATTAAAGCTCACGTAACGGCTATCTTTAGAAAATTAGGTGTGCAAAACCGTACACAAGCCGTATTGGCGATTAGTGCACTCAATATTGAAGATAAGAAAATCTAAAAAGAAAAAAGACCTCGATTGAGGTCTTTTTTATAGGTGTCACTTAAGCGAGGCAATCTTGCTTAGGTGTTAGGCTGTCGCAGTACAACGGATTAAGTGCACATTGCAAATCATCAATTTGTTCTTGAGTCACGTAGCCTTTCATTTTTAAATATTCAGCCACACGGTCATCACGTAGGCTTAAGAATGCTGCGTCATAAACGCCTAAATCTACAAAAAGTGCAGCTGTTTCTAGGCTGTTGAATCGATCAAGGAAAATATCATTGCCATACATCAAGAAGATATGGTCGAGTTTTGCTTTTTCATCAACATGGAGTCGTTCAGCAAGTTGATCTGGATGCGTTTTAATAAAGAGTAAGTCAGATAATTCATCAAATTGAGTCATATCTAACTGATTCTCGCCGAGTTTGACATGACCAAGCCAAGCTTTGAAAACGAGTACAGCACCGCCACGGAGTAGCATGCTCCAGATTTGATGACGTGTGTCGTGGTCAAGATTTTCACTTTCAGCGCTAAGAACTTTTAAAAAGTTTTCTTCTTGTTGTGCCAATTTATCAAATAAACCTAAACCTTGGGGATGATAAGCCGCAGGTGCAAATACATCAAAATTTAGATCATGAAATACATTAAGTGCGAGGGGAACTGCACATTGATAAATTGTATTTAACGCTTTGATGTTTGCTTCATTGAGCTTGCTGTGAGGGAAAATACTTTGCCAATCTAGTTCAGGAAGTAAAGCATTGGCACTGTATTGGCGATAAAACTGTTGAGACGAAAGTTGGCCTTGTGGGCTGTTATCAGAAATATTCATGGCAATTGTCCTTTGCATTAATTCGTGAGCAGGGGTGCTTAATATGGAAATGGGTTATAAAAATGACTGTACATTTAAGAAATAGGTTTTGAATATTTATGTGTCAGGAAGAATGCAAGTAGAATACGACTAAAGTCTTATATGGTTATTTTTGGCTAATTATAATTTTAAAAAACAGCAAGTTATGAAATTGTAACTAAGTGTACAAGTGTTCACTTACAAAAAAGGTGAGCTTTGCCATAGAAAAAGAGTCATTGGAAATTTTGGTCAATGATTTACTGGGTAAAAGTCGACTTTTTGAGCAGTTCTGCCTATTGGCTTAAATTAGGCCAATAATTTTTGCCAAAAATCTCTCCCAAACTTATTAAAAGGTTTGGGGGAGAAAATATTTAATCTACCTCACTGGCAATTTTAAGTCCCGATAACCATGCTCTTAGAGAAGCAGGCTTAAGTGGTTTTTTGAGTAAAACAATATTCAGTTCTTTCAATTGTTGAGGTAACTCAGGATGAGAGTCAGCAGTAATTAAAGCAACAGGAACATCATGTTGACGATTTTGCAAAATAAAATCGACACCGAGTTGGTTGTTGTTTAAATGCTGATCGATAAGCCAGACCTGAATATTTTCTTTTTGAATAATTTCAAGTGCTTGTTCAGGTTCAGTGGCTTTAAAAACCTCATAACCCCATCGACCTAATAAGCTACTCATACCCTCAAGAATGGTTTCATCATTGTCTAAACATAAAATCCGATAGGCTTTGGTTTTTAAAGGTACTGCCTGTACGGTTGGGGTTATCACTTTTGGCGCTTCTACCACCGGAACCTCAATCATAAAGCAGGAGCCTTTATCGAGTTGCGAATAGACATAGACTGGATAATTCAACAAACCCGTCATACGCTGCACAATAGCAAGACCCAAACCTAAACCTTGCTCACCCCAAGGCGATAAATGCCCACAGCGTTCGAATTCTTGAAATAGTTTAATACGTTGCTCTTCGGCAATTCCGGGACCTGTATCCCAAACCCCAATTCGAATGTGTCCAGGTTTTTGTGCTGAACGTAATACACCAACAATCACTCGGCCTTTGGCTGTATAGCGCAAAGCATTACTCACAAAGTTTTGAATAATACGTCGTATCCACTGTGGATCTGTGTCAATCCAGAACGATACATCGTGAACTTTTAATGAAATATTTCGCTGTGCAGCAATCGACTTAAACTGTAGTTCGAGGTCGCTTAGTAAATCGTGCAGAGGATAAGGCTGTCTTTTTGGCTGTATGGTACCGCCTTCCAAACGCGCAATATCGAGTAGGGCAGAGAGCATACTTTCTGCACCATACAAAGCACGGTCAAGTTGTTGCAAAGTTTGGCGATCTTCTTCGGTTGCGATGCTTTGTTCAAGAACTGTACTAAACAGACGGGCAGCATGCATAGGTTGTAATAAGTCATGACTGGCCGCTGCAATAAATCGGCTTTTTGACATATTGGCCATATCGGCTTGTTCGCGCGCAAGCTGTTGCTCAGTTAAGGCATCGGCAAGTTGTTGGGTTCTGTCTTTTACGCGGGCCTCAAGTATTGCCTCATTCGCACGGAAAGCCGTAATGTCGGCGAAGGTAGTCACAAAGCCACCACCTGAAATAGGATTACCGCGCATTTGAATAACGCGTCCGTCTTTACGGATTCGTTCAAATTCATGCGCACTTCCGACTTTCATCCAGTGCAAACGTTTGCGAACATGTTCTTCGACTGAACCTGGGCCGCATTCGCCGCGTTCAGCGTTATAACGAATCAGATCGGCAATTGGACAACCCACATAGACTAAATCTTTTGGGTAGCCAAACAGTTTTAAATATTGGTTGTTCCATGCGACTAAACACATGTTTTTATCAACCACACTCACCCCTTGGGTCATGTGATCAATCATGGTCATCAGCAAGTTTTGATTGAAACGTTGCCATTGCGAGGCTTGGTCTAAAATATTGGCGACTTGGCCTAATGCCAAACCATTATTAATCATTGCTGTAGTGAGCAAAGTACGAGCTGAGGCTGCGCCGATAATTCCAGCTAGATATTGTTCAGTGAACCGCCACCACATGCCATTGGCGATACTATTCGGGTTAAGCGTGAGATGATTTTGCTCACAAAAGTTCTCGAACGCTTGTGTTGTGGGTTGCTCACCCGTAATTCTTTTAGCAAGCGCAAATAAATCGCCTACTTTTAAACGTGCAGCATCGTGCGGTAAATAAGTTAAATCGGTAGAGGTATGGGGAGATGGCAGAGGCTTAGTTTCGTAATAAAAAAAGCTTTCTGCCTGAATTTGTTCTGCCACACTTGGGCGGTAAATTTTAGAAATCCAAATATATAAAACAATATTTAAACCAAGCGACCAAATAACGCCGTGTGTAAGTGGAGCAAATGACTCAAAGCCAAAAAGTGATTCTGGACGTAAGGCATTAATTCCAAAAGGACCAAAAAGCAAAATACTTTGGGCTGTTTCTTGATAGGCCTCTGGCAAGCTACGTAAAATCGTTGGAAATAGTAATGTGTAACTCCACATCAAAAATCCAACAATAAGACCTGCATAGACACCTTGGCGGCTTCCACCTCGCCAATACAAGCCTCCAATAAGCGCAGGTGCAAACTGGGCAACGGCACTAAATGCCAATAAACCAAATACTGAAAGCTGGTTAATATCATTAAAGAAATGGAAGAATAAAAAGCCAAGTAGCATCACCGCGACAATACTAATACGACGGCTGAATTTAAGAACTTTAGGTAAATGTTTATCGTGACGTGATAGCAGCTTAAAACGCCAGAGTGCGGGCATAATCAAGTCATTACTGAGCATGATAGACAGAGCAACAGATGACACCAGTAACATGCCTGTTGATGCAGAGAACCCACCTAAAAAGGCCAGTAGGGCTAACCATTCTTGGTTATAACTCAATGGTAATGAGAGTACTGCCACATCAGGCACGGTTAGGAATTTTGGCGCTGCATGCAAGGCCCAGCTTGCAATTGGGATAATAGCTAAAATTGTTAAAATGAGATAAGCCGCAAACCATTTACGTGCACCGCGAATGTGCTTTTCATCGCGTAATTCGACAACAGCCACATGAAATTGACGGGGTAAACAGATAATTGCGAGACCTGCCAATAATGTCTGAATCCAGAACGTTTCAGGTACCCCAAATAACTGAACTTCTTGGAAGGTTTGGTTTACGTCGGCCGAAACTTGTACTAAGTTCGCGGGTGCTTCAAAAATAAAAAATAAAGCGACACAGATTAGGGCGAATAATTTTACAAAAGATTCAAATGCAACGGCTAACATGAGGCCGCCATGCTGTTCGGTGTTTGCAATTTGCCTTGTACCGAAGATCATGGCTAAGATCGCAAGGACACTGGTTAAAAGCAAAACGCTATTGGTGGTCGTATGAATATGAGCATTTTGCTCTAATATGACTGATGTGCTTAAGGCAATTGCGCGTAACTGTAGGGCCAGGTAGGGAATAATCGCAATGACTGCCAAGATCGTAACCAGCGATGCCAATACACCGCTTTTGCCATAACGTGCAGCAACAAAATCGGCAATTGAAGAAATTGCATGATGCTGACGTACTCGGCCTAAACGTCGCCAGATATCGTAACCAAACCAGACAAATAACAGTGGACCTAAATAAATAGGTAAGAAAATGACGCCTTCTCGGACGGCAGCTCCGGTTGCACCATAAAATGTCCAAGATGAACAGTAAACACCTAAGGTCAAACTAAACAAGAACATCCGGCCACGTGTACTCAGGCGACTAGCATGCTTCTCGCCAAAAAAAGCACAAATAAATAAGAGTGCTATATAAAAAGTGAGTACCCCAATAATCAGCCAGCTGTTCATATGACCTACATGATTAAAACCTTGCGCCTATCATACCGCAAGCAGAAACAAAGCTATAAATTGATTAAATTTTAACGACCAAAGTCTAAGTTACGAATTACACGTTATTTTGCTAATTTTAATAATGAGAAACTACTATTAAAAAAGTGACCAAGGTTGGGCACAGGCAAGGAGTTTGGTTATGGATCAAAGCCAAGTAGAACAGATTCTACGCAATCCAAAGTTTCAAAAGATGGTCAAGAAAAAAAGTGCATTAAGCTGGACGCTCACAATCATTATGTTAGTGCTTTATGTGGGCTTTATGCTACTTGTTGGCTACAACAAAGAATTTTTAATGAGTTCATTTAGTGGTGGTGTAACGACATGGGGTATTCCACTAGGCTTAGGAATTATTGTTTTATCTTTCCTACTGTGTGGCGTGTATTCCTATATCGCAAACAACACCCTTGACCAGTTGAGTGAAGAAGCGTTGAAGGAAGTTGAAGCCATCACGCATGAGAAAGGATTACACTAATATGAAATGGAATTCATTAAAAGCGAAAGCCTTATTGGCAGCAGCATCGCTATATTCAACTGTTGCTATGGCTGGTCCAGATTTGGGTGAAGCCGAACAGCAAGCCACCAACTGGCATGCCATTATTATGTTCTTGATCTTTGTTGGTTTTACTTTGTTTATTACTAAGTGGGCGGCAAAGCAAACTCAATCAGCACAAGATTTCTATACCGCAGGGGGCGGAATCAGCGGTTTCCAAAACGGATTGGCAATTGCCGGTGACTATATGTCAGCAGCATCTTTCCTTGGTATTTCCGCGATGGTGTTTAGTTCGGGTTTTGATGGCTTACTTTATTCTCTTGGATTTATGGTAGGTTGGCCAATCGTTTTATTCTTGGTTGCAGAGCGTTTACGTAACCTTGGTAAATACAACCTTTCAGATGTAGTGTCATTCCGTCTTGAAGAAAAACCGGTCCGTACCTTAGCTGCCTTGAGCTCGCTTGTTGTTGTAGCATTCTACTTGATCGCTCAAATGGTAGGTGCGGGCCAGCTCATCAAATTACTATTTGGTTTGAACTACAACATCGCTGTTGTCATCGTTGGTCTATTAATGATGGCATACGTAATTTTTGGTGGCATGTTGGCAACGACATGGGTACAGATCATTAAAGCGGTCATGTTGCTCAGTGGTGCGACTTTCATGGCATTCATGGTGATGAAAGCGGTTGGTTTCAGCTTCAGCAACATGTTCACTCAATCAATTGAAGTATTCAGTAAAGTTCACAGCGTAAGCTTTGAAGAAGCTGCAAAAATTATGGGTCCGGGTAAACTTGCCGCAAACCCGATTGATGCATTGTCTCTTGGCTTGGCACTCATGTTTGGTACAGCGGGTCTTCCACACATTCTTATGCGTTTCTTCACTGTAAAAGATGCAAAAGAAGCGCGTAAATCGGTTGTGGTTGCGACAGGTTTCATTGGTTACTTCTATCTTTTAACTTTCATTATTGGTTTCGGTGCGATCCTTTTCGTATCAAACAACCCTCAATTCCTTGATGTTGCAAAAATGGCAGTATCAGGCAAGCTTGAACTTGTTGGTGGTAACAACATGGCAGCCGTGCATTTAAGTGATGCTTTAGGCGGTGACTTATTCATGGGCTTTATTTCAGCAGTAGCGTTCGCAACGATTCTTGCTGTTGTTGCTGGTTTAACACTTTCTGGTGCATCTGCAATCTCACATGACTTATACGCTAACGTATTCAAGAAAGGTCAAACGACTCCAGCCTCAGAACTTCGTATGTCAAAAATTGCGACACTTGGTTTAGCAATCTTTGCCATGATTTTGGGTATCTTGTTTGAAAAACAAAACGTAGCATTCATGGTGGGCTTAGCATTCTCTGTGGCATGTTGTGCAAACTTCCCGATTCTTGTTCTTTCAATGTTCTGGAAAGGTTTAACCACTCGTGGTGCAGTTATCGGTGGTGTGGTTGGCCTTGTAACAGCTGTAGTACTTATTGTTCTGTCTAAAGCGGTTTGGGTAGATACTTTAAAAATCTCTGATACACCAGTTAACCCATTCAATGGTCCTGCATTATTTGCGATGCCATTGTCATTCCTTTGCTGTTGGTTCTTCTCGGTGACTGACAACTCTGCACGTGCTAAAAAAGAGCGTGCTGCATTCGATGCCCAATACGTTCGTTCAATGACAGGTATCGGTGCTTCTGGTGCCTCAGATCACTAAAATCAAACTGGATTAAATATCTATCTCATTAAAAGCCCTGCGGGGCTTTTTTTGTTGATCGTATAACTTAAAGTGAAAGAAGCTCTTTAATAAAGAACAACTTGTTTGTCCTATTTTTTGTACAGTATGATTTCTTATAATTCAAAACATAATGAAAAAGGAAAATAATTAAATGCGATCTATCATGGACTTCTGGGCGAGCTTTCGACTGCTACCTTCTGCATGGTTGCTGCTTGTGCAATTTATCTTACTCATTTTGGCCATGCTGACTTTTCACGATGTATTTTACCGGACCCTAACGTGGGCTTTAGGAGTGCTTGCCTTACTTATTATTGCCAAAGTGATTCGCCAAACCCCAATGTTTACTTTTCTGGGATTAACTTTTGTCAGTGGAGCGATTATATCCTCAGTCTTTATTTTATTGGGCTATAGCAATTTAACGATCCAGATATTTGCTCATAGCTGTGAAGCGCTGGCTTACTTTTCGGCTGCTTACGGTTTATTTCGTTATATGTTTGCTGATCGATATTTAACAAGAGATGAATTATTTGCTGCTGCCGCGGTTTTTACTTTGCTAGCTTGGGGCTTTGCATTCCTCTACAACATTTGTCAGCTATTGATTCCTGCTAGCTTCCAAAATCCAAACAATGCTCATCATTTCCAGACGTGGTTAGATCTACTGTTCCTGAGCTTTAGCTTACAGTCAGCAACAGGCTTATCTGATTTAATGCCGCTTAGTCCACCAGCACGCGTTTTAGCCATGCTACAAATGTTTTGTGGCGTGATGTATCTCGCTTTGATTGTCACACGTTTAATTGCTCTACAGTACATTGCCCATCCAACAAAGAAGGATTCTGACAAATAAAGGAGAAGGTGTTTTAATTTTTTACACCTTTGTAACTGCAATATTATTTAAGTTTATTTAAAGTATTATCGGCTTTCTCTATTGAAAGATTTAACTTTGTTCATTCTGTGAATGTCTTTATTGGCTTTATGCCTATCACTTTTCATTAAAATAACATGGAGGAGTTATGCCTTCCAAACAACCAGGTTGGTTCGCAAACGTTAATCCTAACGTATTTTTTGGTACGGTCATTATTATTGCTTTGTTCTTGGCAGTTGTTGTGATCGCCCCGAGTTCTTTTGAACTTCTAACGCAGCAATTAAAACAATGGATCACCGATTCATTTAGCTGGTTTTATGTTTTATCTGTAGCCTTCTTTCTTATTTTATTGATTTATATCGCCTGTTCATCAATAGGTCGAATTAAATTAGGACCTGACCATAGTCAGCCTGAATATAATAATGGGTCTTGGTTTGCCATGCTGTTTACAGCAGGGATGGGTATCGGTCTCATGTTCTTCGGAGTTGCCGAACCTGTCATGCATTATGTTAATCCACCGAGTGGGGATGCTCAGACTATTGAGGCAGCACAGCAAGCATTAAGGGTGACCTTCTTCCACTGGGGCTTACATGCTTGGGCAATTTATGCATTAGTGGGACTATCTTTAGCTTATTTTGCTTATCGACATAATTTACCCTTAAAGACCCGTTCAGCCCTTTATCCTCTCATTGGTAAAAAGATTTATGGGCCTTGGGGCGACAGCATCGATATATTTGCGACTATTGGTACGGTATTTGGTGTAGCAACTTCTCTCGGATTCGGTGTTACCCAGATTAACTCTGGCTTGCATTATCTTTTAGGTATAGAGCAAAGCACTTATATACAGATTATTTTAATTGTCGTGGTGAGTATTTTGGCTTCTTTATCGGTCTTTTTAGGCCTTGATAAAGGGGTAAAACGCCTATCCGAATTGAATCTAGTTTTAGCCGTTATTTTATTAACCTTTGTTTTCATTTGTGGACCAAGCATTTATTTGCTTCAAACGACAATTCAAAATACAGGTCAGTATTTTTCTAATTTATTTACAATGACCTTCAACCTTTATGCTTACCAACCGAATGGCTGGATAGGTGGTTGGACAATTTTGTATTGGGCTTGGTGGATTTCTTGGTCACCATTTGTGGGTATGTTTATCGCAAGGGTTTCACGTGGACGCAGTATTCGAGAATTTATTGTAGGGGTTCTCCTCATCCCGACAGGCTTTACCATTATCTGGATGGGTTTTTTAGGAAACGCTGCGTTATTTAGCATTATTCATGAGCATCAAAACACTCTTATTCAGGCTGTTCAGCAAGACTCATCTGTAGCTCTATTTGAGTTTTTAGGTCACTTGCCGTGGTCAGGTGTTATGAATGTTTTAGCCACTGTGCTGGTTATTCTTTTCTTTGTGACCTCTGCTGACTCTGGAGCATTGGTAACAGACTACTTAACGTCAAAAACTGACAACTCACCGACTTGGCAACGTTTGTTCTGGACAGTACTGATGGCTGTACTCGCCATTATTTTATTGTTAGTCGGTGGTTTGGCTGCGCTTCAATCTTCAATCATTATGAGCGCATTGCCGTTTACTTTGGTTATGCTGTTCATGAGTTGGGGATTAATAAAAGCATTGCATCTTGATGTCACGAAAATGCAAGCCATTCAGGAAGCGCGCATTACGCCACGTGCTATTCATAATCCAAGAAGCTGGCAACAGCGGCTAGGTTTAATCATGCACTATCCTCATAGTGAAGAAGAGGTAAGAGAATATATCGAAAAACAAGTGGCTCGTGCGTTTGAAAATATCAAACATGAATTTAGACGCCGTCATTTAGAAGTTTCAATTACTCAACTTGAGGATGGGATGCAGCTTCGAGTCGATCATCACAATGAAATTAATTTTATTTATAAAGTTGTTTCACGTGAAACAGTGCCACCAAGTTTTTTAATTGGACGTACTGAAGCCGAAGATGGACAATATTTCCAAGCCGAAGTGTTTTTAAGAGAAGGTGGACAGAACTATGATGTAATGGATTGGACCCAAGAAGATTTAATTCAGGACATTATCGATCAGTATGAACGTCATCTATATTTCTTAAATATTGTACGAAGCTAAATTTAGCTGTAAAAAAAAGGACTCAAATGAGTCCTTTTTTAATTCGATTTCTAAATTAAATTAGAAACGGAATTTAGCATTTAAGCCGATAGTTTGTGTATCGTAGCTAGACTTTTTAACGTCAGCTTTCATGTACGATGCACCAACTGCTACAGCTGGAGTAATGAAGTAGTTTACGTTACCACCCCAAGCTTGACGGAATTCACCAAGGTCATTGCCTTTGATATCAGCTGAACCATCGTTACCAACGAAAGATGCGCCAACGCTTAACTTAGGAGTTAAGTAAAGGTCAGTTTTCAAACCGTATTGGTTTTCTTGACCGAAAGCACCAGCAGCTTCAAAACCAATTGCCATGTTAGTTCCATCGATTGGACCTACATATTTAGCACGAGCTGTAACAGCATCTTGGTCGTCTTGAATCGCAGCAGTTTGGTTCGCAGCAGTGTAGATACCGTTGCTGATGATACCGAAGTTATCTAAAGCGAATTGGTTTGCAACGCTTGTATAACCAACAGTCATTAAGAAGTTAGGTAACAACATAGCACCAACTTCTAATGCATAACGGTCACCGTTGTCATCACGAGAGATAGCGTTTTTACCATCAACATCAGTGTGGTTATAAGTTGCGCTAGCGTATACAGGAAGGTAAGGAGTAGGAACGTAAGCCTCACCTTTAACGCCGTATGTACCAACGTGGTAGTTCAAACCGTTGTTTTGGTCATACTGTTGGTAGCTATACCCTAAAGATACGCTAGAAGCTTGGTTCAAGAAAGCTGCTTCAGCTAAAGGACCCTTAGCGGTATCAACATTTTTTAAATAGAATGTACCAGCAACGTCACCAGTGAAGTTTTTATCGTTTGCAGTTGTGTCAACATATTCAGATTGACCTTGAACTTCAAATTGATAAGCATGAGCACCGGTCATGGCTAATAATACAGCAGTGGCTAAACCAAGTTTTTTCATAATCATTTCCAGCATTAACAAGAGATAAAGCTGGGGTCATTGTATTGTAACAATTTATGAAGTCAATAATCTAGAAAAGGTAATGTTAAAGATATTTGACACTTATGTTAAAATTGGTGAAAAACTAATCAAATGAAAAGTGGTTTGTCAACCTGATAAAAAAATGAACATTTACAATAAGCTAATAATTATATTTCATTAAGAATTAAGAAGTAAATGTTAAAAAGATATTACAATTGTGATTGGAAAAATAGATTGCATTAATCGGTTTTAACATTAACAAAAATATAGCTGTGTTTACAATGTGAGTAAAAAACCGCCATTTTATTGTCAAATTCGTTTTATTTTGAGGAATAGTTAACAATATTTGGATTAGTTTAACTAAAAAATTTAACTATTCTTAATTATTATATAAGTGAATAAAATAAAAGAAATCTCTATTTTAAGTTGAAAAAACGATTAAAATTTTAATCCTGATTAATTTAATCAACTTTACAAAGGTAGAGGTAAATCACATAATTCGATTGCAAAGTTCACTGCCTAACGTTTTTTAGGATTTAAAGTGCTTGCCCAGATACGATGTGTAGAACACATCAGATTTTACGAGCTCAGCTTTCCCCAAGGTTGAGCTTTTTTTTATCTGTAAGAAAATCTAAAAATTAAAATAAGAGTTATGTGAATTTTATTGAAAAAATGAGAGGCCAAAAAGAGCCCAGCTTAAAGCTGGGCAGTGGATGCTGGGAGAGGCATCCAAGAGGACAAGTAAATACTGTTTTTACTATCATGATTAAAAATCTTTAATCTGTAAAATAGAGTTTTTTTATAAAAAGCATTCAATTTTTCGATTCATTTTGTTATTTAAGCTGACAAAATTTAGGGATCGTATAATTATTAAAAAAGAAATGAAGGGGTTAATGATGAAATTTTAGTTATTAAAATGCTAGGATGGATTTAAGCCTAATTTATATCGTATTAAAAATGGCAGGACATTTACGGAGTACCAGCTAGAAATGTCAGGATTACGTTCAGAGCATATTAGTAATCGACTGTTCTTTTTTATGCTGGTTATTATTTTATCCTTATTATTCATGGCAGTACCTCTTATTGTGGGAAGCTATCAGGATTATATAAAAACTAGACAAGCCCTAGCTGAAATAAAAAGTTTAAGAGCAGTAGCCGATATTGCCTATAAAGTTTCTAAGGAACGTGCTCCTGCTAATAAAATGATGTCGAGTGGTCCTCATGATTTGGTAAAAAATCAGCAAGAATTAAAAAAATTTCGTTTAATCGTTGATGCGCAAATTGATACAAGCATTTTAATTTTAAAACAAGCTGGTTATGTTTCCTTAGCAAATGAGCTCCAAACTAATTTCAAAGAAAATCTTAGACAAGCCCGACGTGTCGTTGATTATTATGGTGAAACTCCATATGCAGCCAGAACTTCTGTTCAACTGGATAATGCCATTTTAGGAATGTTTGGCGCATGGGATAACTGTAGAGAAATACTACAAAAACTAATGTTGCAGTTAAAAAGTAAAGACAGCCGTATTTCTAATTACTTTACGCTTATTATCGTTCTAACTGATATGCGTGATCAGGCTGGGCGTATGGCCTCTAACATTATTGCTCCCGTCAGTTTTAATGAAGAGATTCCAAGTAATAATCGTGCTCGTTCATTACAAACTCAACATCAAGCTAGATATCTATGGATTTTGGTCGATACCTTACAGCCTGAACAGGCAAAAACTCCAGAATACCGTCGGTTATATTCTAGAGTGAAAACAGAGTTTATAGATCAGGGTATTCCGATTGTAGAAAGGCTATTAGAAGAAAGCCAAAAGAGCGAACCATATTTTTTAAGTGGTACACAGTTAACCGAAGCAATTGTAGGTAAATTTACCACTGTGGTTGATTTGCAGAGTTATATTCTTAATGAGAGTGTGGTCATTGCCACTCAAGAAAATGCAATTGCTCGAAATGGTTTCTTTTTAACTTTATTTATTTCTCTAATTTCTTTAGCAACAGCATTACTTACTCTGATATATGCGCAAAGACGAGTATTTTCGCCTTTAATTAAAGCGAGAACTTTAATTTTAGATTTATCGCATAGTTCTGATCATTGTAAAGATGAGATGAATGTCACCACCAAAGGTGAATTTTTTTCCCTATTTGAAGCAATTGACCGATTACAACGTATGTTGCAACAACGGGACGCTTTTGAATTTCAGTTAAAGAATATTGCCAATACTGATCCACTCACCGGAGTCTCCAATCGTTTAGCTTTATCTGAATATTTAAAAATTGTTGAAAGTTACCCTCAAAAATTTACGCAAACCTGTTTAATGATTATTGATATTGATCGTTTTAAACAGGTGAACGACCAATATGGGCATATTGTAGGTGATCGCGTCATTGTCAGTATTGCCGAGCAATTAAAGCAAAATATTCGAAGTTCGGATTTAATTGTTCGTTATGGGGGTGATGAATTTTTAATATTGCTAGAGCAAGTACAATTTGTAGATGCTCGTCTTTTAGCAGAGAAAATTCGGATTGCGATTTCTTTAGAAGAAATTTGTTTATCTGGTTCAGAAGAAAAATTGCATGTGTCAGTCAGTATTGGTTTTGCCATAGGCGCGTCGAATTGGATAGATCTTTTAGAGAAAGCTGACCGTTCGCTATTAAGAGCAAAAGCCCGAGGACGAAATGCAGTGGAGGGGTAAGGCTTTATTAGTATTTCATAAAAGAATTTATATAACTTAATTTGTGTGCAGATTTTCTCACCTTACCATTAGAATTCAAAAACTTTGTTTTTTAATAATATTTTCAATTAATTACTTGGTTTCCTGTTTATTTAATCTTATGAAATATTCTATCCATTTTTATTGTTAAATTTTTGACTTTGTTTTCAGTGAGTTGACATAGTTTTAAATAAAGTATAACTTTTTGTATAATTTATACGTATAAATTTTGACAATGAAATTATCAGCTTTAAAAAAAGTTCGACTAGCAAACATGATGACTCAAACTGCAGTTGCAGAAGCTATGGGAGTCAGCCAACCTAATTATCAACGTTGGGAATCTGGAGCTGCCTCTATTCCTAAGGATAAGCAAGCAAAATTAGCGAAAATTCTAAATTCAACTGTAGATGAAATACTGGGTAATCCTCGACCTTTTGATAATTCAGGAATTCATAATGAGATTAGTGATGAAAATACATATTTTGGAGAAATAGCATTTCATTTCAGATCTGGAAAAGGACTTTTATTCCCAATTACTGAGGCTGAAAGATCTAGACTACACTATCGATTAAATAGTAAAGGCGACTTTATAGTTGTTGAATCTCTAGATAATAGAATCGCCTTTATTCGTCGAGCGTCAATACAAGATGTTTATCTCTCAAGTGAAGCATTTGATACTTTTGGTCCTGAAAAATATAAAGATTGGTTAGGATTAGACAGAATTGAAGATGAAGAATGGCTGGTTATAGAGAATATTGAGTGTTTAGAGTATGTAACAGATCTAATAAGTGAAGAAAAAGTAAAAAACTATGTAAAGAAAACACTTTTAACCGAAGAAGAGTTAGATGCATTAATTGAACAAGGTTATATAAAGAAGGAAGATAGGGAAAAGGTTAAAAGAGATGTAGCTAAACAACTAAAAAAATTGTATGCCAGAGCAACAGAAATTCAATGGCAATTTACTAATGGAAAAATAAGAAGAGAGCCGATGTTTGAGGATCGCAAGTTGTATGAGGCTTTTTCCTGTCTTGAAATTGATCCAGAAGATGCAGACGAAATTATCTATTTACCTACAGAGGGATATCATAGGTCAATTTTTATAAATACTTCAGAATTAGATTATATTTTTATTCCTGCACATAAATTTAATTATGGTCGTTTAGAGAGTTTAGAAGAAGAATTGGATGAATAACAATCAGGCTAGAGGTCATTTAACCTTCTAGCCTAATTTAATTAAACTTTATTTAAGCATCGGTTTTAAGAAACGCCCTGTATGTGAAATTTCAACCTCAGCCACTTGTTCAGGTGTGCCTTCGGCAATGATCATACCACCGCCCGAACCACCTTCAGGACCTAAGTCAACAACCCAGTCGGCTGTTTTAATCACATCAAGGTTATGTTCAATCACCACAATGGTATTACCCTTGTTACGTAGCTCATGCAAAATGTCGAGTAACTTGGCAATATCATGGAAATGTAGACCTGTTGTTGGTTCATCCAAGATATATAAAGTTTTACCCGTATCTCTTTTTGCTAACTCGCGTGCAAGTTTTACACGTTGTGCCTCACCACCAGAGAGAGTGGTAGCAGCTTGACCTAAACGGATGTAGCCTAAGCCCACCTGAGTTAAGGTTTCTAAACGGCGATGGATGACTGGAATGGCACTAAAGAACTCAGCAGCATCTTCAACAGTCATTTCTAAAACATCAGAAATGTTTTTGCCTTTATAGCCAACTTCAAGCGTTTCACGGTTATAGCGCTTACCATGACAAGCATCGCAAGGTACATACATGTCTGGTAAGAAGTGCATTGCAACTTTAATCATGCCGTCGCCTTCACAGGCTTCGCAGCGTCCGCCTTTTACGTTAAACGAGAAACGACCAGCACTATAACCACGGGCTTTTGCCTCTGGGGTTTGAGCAAATAACTCACGGATTGGCGTAAATAACCCTGTATAAGTCGCTGGGTTAGAACGCGGTGTACGGCCAATCGGGCTTTGGTCAATATCAACAACTTTATCTAGATGTTGAAGCCCATCAATCGAGTCAAACTTTTCAGCTGTTAAGGTCGTTGCACCATTGAGCTGTGTAGCTGCTAATGGAAGCAAAGTACGGTTAATCAGGGTTGACTTACCTGAACCTGAAACGCCAGTCACACAAGTCATAATGCCGAGCGGAATTGTTAAATCGACATTTTTTAAGTTATGACCTGCTGCACCTGAAAGTTTGATAACTTCATCTGGACGTGGTGATTCAGTACGTTTTTTTGGCACTTCAATTTTGAGTTTGCCAGAAAGATACTGTCCTGTAAGAGAATCAGCATGTTTAGCCAATTCATCATACGTGCCTTCAGCAATAATCACACCGCCGTGTACACCAGCACCAGGACCGATATCAATAATATGGTCAGCAGCACGGATTGCATCTTCATCGTGTTCAACGACTAATACCGTGTTGCCTAAATCACGTAAGCGAATCAGAGTTTGTAATAAACGATCGTTATCGCGTTGATGTAGACCAATTGATGGTTCATCGAGCACATACATGACGCCCATTAAACCTGCACCAATCTGCGAAGCTAAACGGATACGCTGTGCTTCACCACCAGATAGGGTTTCGGCAGAGCGAGCTAGACTTAAATAGTTAAGTCCCACACTGACCAAGAAATGTAAACGCTCTCGAATCTCTTTAAAGATTTTATCTGCGATTTCGCCTTTAGCTCCTTCAAGATTTAAACCTTGATAGTAACTTTCAGCATCACCAATCGACATACGAGTAATGTCAGCAATGGTTTTGTCTTTCACACGAACATGACGTGAAATTTCATTAAGACGTGAACCATCACATGCATCACACGCTGCATTAGAAAGGTATTGAGCTAAATCATCTCGTACATAGTTACTTTCAGTTTCACGGTAACGACGTTCAAGGTGCGGCAAAATTCCTTCAAATGGTTGCACGCGAGTGTGTTTACGGCCACGTTCGTCGATATAGCTTAAATCAACTTTTTCTTTGCCCGTACCTTGTAAGAATTTCTTTTGAGTGTCTTTATCTAGCTGGTTCCAAGGTGTATCAAGTTGAAAACCGAAATGGTCGGCAACTTTTTGCAGCATCGAATAATAATATGGACGCTGACGATCCCAACCACGGATTGCACCTTCACTAATCGCAAGGTCAGGATTTGGAATGAGCTTTTCAGAACTAAAATGACTGCGTGTACCTAAACCATCACAAACAGGGCAGGCACCAAACGGGTTGTTGAATGAAAACAAACGCGGCTCAAGCTCTGCGACTGCGCGATCACATTCTGGACATGAGTGCTTTGCAGAAAAAACGCGATCAGGATGTTCACCATTCATCCATGATAAAACAGCAATATCTCCACCTAAACGCAGTGCGGTTTCAAATGATTCTGCAATACGGTTACCTAAGTCTTCACGCACTTTAAAGCGGTCAACTACAACTTCGATGGTGTGTTTTTTCTTTTTGTCGAGTTCTGGTGGCGTATCAATATCAATGATTTCACCATCCACACGGGCACGAACAAAACCTTGACCTTGTAGTTGTTCGAACAGGTTACTGTATTCACCTTTACGTTCACGAACAACAGGGGCAAGCAACATGAGTGCTGTGCCTTCTTCAAGCGTTTTTACCGCATCGACCATTTCAGAAACAGTTTGCGCGACCATCGGCAAATCATGTTCTGGGCAATATGGTGTACCGACACGTGCATAAAGCAAACGCAAATAGTCATAAATTTCGGTAATCGTACCAACCGTTGAACGTGGGTTATGACTGGTAGATTTTTGCTCAATGGCAATCGCTGGTGATAAACCTTCAATCGAGTCGACTTCAGGCTTTTCCATTTGCGATAAAAACTGACGGGCATACGCTGAAAGTGATTCGACGTAACGGCGTTGTCCTTCGGCGTACAAGGTATCGAAGGCAAGAGAAGATTTTCCTGAACCTGATAACCCCGTAATTACCACAAATTTGTCGCGTGGAATATCGAGAGACACATTTTTTAAATTATGGGTACGTGCGCCTCGAATACGGATATGACTTTGGCTCATAAAACATCTCAATTATGTATTGATGAAAATTTAGGTGTTGATTGCTCAGTCGCAGAGAGGTGTGACTGGTTATAAACAACAGACCCTATATATGATAACGATTTAAAATTGTTCAAGTGGTACAAAATGATTTAAAGCGACAAATTGTGACGGTTAAACGACAATCGACAAAATTTGTTTAAATAAGCAGATTGTATTTTTAACATTCCTTACTTCAGATTTCTACTCTAAGCAAATTTTAACCAGCAACACAACTTTACTAGACGACTGGTCTAATAGTTGTTTATGATGTGTGCATGAAACGATTAAATAAAAGTCAAACCACGCGACAACACATTTTAGATACGAGCTTTGAGCTGGTACTACGTAAAGGTTTTGTCGGTGTTGGTTTGCAAGAGATCTTAAAAGCTTGTGACGTACCCAAAGGTTCGTTCTATCACTACTTTGCTTCGAAAGAGGCGTTCGGCTGTGCGCTGTTAGAGCAATATATGGCTGATTATAAAGTGCGTATGGAACAACTTTGGCAGCACAGTGAACAAAGTGCCCATGCTCGTTTAATGGCCTTATGGCAGGCATGGATTGATGATCCCGTAAACGGTAGTTGGGCTGAAAACTGTCTGATTGTGAAGTTGGCGGCAGAGGTTTCTGACTTGTCAGAAGACATGCGTCAAATTCTCAATGATGGCGTGCACAAACTAACGCAACGTTTGGCTTTGCTACTCAAAGAAGGACAACAAGAAGGATCAATTCCAAAACATATTGAGCCTTTAAAAACTGCGCAAGTCATGTATCAGTTATGGTTAGGTGCTGCTTTACTCACAAAATTGTCGCAAGACAAAGCACATCTACATCTAGCTTTAGAAACGACCCAACAACTCATAAAACCGATAGAGGAATAAAGCATGCGAAGTATTATCCATGGTAATTTTGGCGAACCTGTAGACGTTTTAGAGCAGGCGGATATGCCAAAGCCAGAACCAAAAGCAGGCGAAGTGCGTATTAAAACCATCATGTCTCCAATTCATAATCATGATGTATGGACAGTACGTGGAAGCTATGGCTACAAGCCAACCTTACCTGCGATTGGTGGTAGTGAAGCGGTTGGTGTTGTAGATGCATTGGGTGAAGGCGTTTCTCATGTACAGGTAGGGCAGCGTATTGCAGTGGCAGCTGTGCATGGCAGTTGGGCTGAATACTTTATTGCACCAGCACAAGGGCTTATTCCACTCAATAATGAAATTGATGATGAAACAGCAGCACAGCTGATTGGTATGCCAATTAGTGCTCTCATGCTACTCGACTTTGTAAATGTTCAACCGGGTCAATGGCTCATTCAAAACACGGCAAATGGTGCAGTCGGTAAAACAGTTGCGATGATTGCACAGGCACGTGGCTTACCTGTAATTAATTTAGTTCGTCGTACTGATGCGATTGCAGAGATGCAAGCATTAGGTATTCAGTATGTTGTTGCGACTGATCAGCCTAACTGGAAAGAGCAAGTTAAACAGATTCACGGCGACCAACCTCTTATTGCTGGTGTGGACTCGATTGGAGGAACCGCAAGTGGCGAAATGCTGAATTTACTCAGTGAAAATAGTTTGCTCGTTTCGTTCGGTAGTATGACTGGCGAAACCATGCAGATTTCATCGGGTGATTTGATTTTTAAACAAGCGACAGTAAAAGGTTTCTGGGCGAGTGTAGTTAACAAAGAAATGCCTGCCGAACGCAAAAAAGAACTCATTGTTGAGTTATTAACGTTAGCAACTCAGAAAAAATTAATTCTGCCTGTAGAAGGTGTATTTAGTTTTGATGAGATTAAAACTGCCGCTCAAAGAGCAACGCAAGGTGCTCGTCAAGGCAAAGTGTTGTTAAAACCGTAAAACACTAAAAGATCAGTCGAGAGACTGATCTTTTTCATATCTTTAAAATAAAAAGGAAAATTGTATGATCGGACAAATTTTAATTGCACTTATCGCAATATTACATGTCTATATTTTAGTGTTAGAAATGTTTTTGTGGGACAAGCCTTATGGCATGAAAGCCTTTGGAAATAATGCCGAAAAAGCAAAACTCACCAAAGTCATGGCACAGAACCAAGGTCTTTATAATGGCTTTTTAGCGGCGGGTTTATTTTGGTCCTTTTTAGTTGATGCACCATTTGCAACATCAATTGCTAATTTCTTTTTAGGTTGTGTACTGATTGCAGGTATTTATGGCGGTCTGACTGCCAGCAAAAAGATTATTTATATTCAAGCAGTTCCTGCTTTAATTGCTTTGGTCGCTGTTAATTTTCTTTAAAAAGCGCAAAATACAGCGTTTTGAAATGGAAATGACCAGATAGGATCAGCGCATGTGGGCGTTATTTTTAAAGTGTATGTTGGGGGCCGGGGTTGTCCTCATTATTTCGATTTTATCGAAAAGTAAGGCATTTTATATTGCGGGTTTAGTCCCGCTTTTTCCTACCTTTGCTTTAATTGCTCATGTGATTGTTTTTCAACAAAAAGGGGCAGAGGCATTACAAAAAACTGCTTTGTTTGGTCTATGGTCACTGATTCCTTATGCCATTTATTTAGCTGCTGTTTATGTGCTGGCAACGCGTATGTCGATGTGGTCTTGTCTAGGAGTCGCAACACTATGCTGGGTTGTGGCTGCGGCAGGTTTGATTTACGGCTGGCAATTGTTTCAAAGTTAAATTAAAGACTGACCATTTAATGAATTAAATGGTCAGAGCTCATCTTGATTTAGATCTGATCTAAACCTAACCATTGTCTTTGATGGTAAGCACTGTCCCAAAATAACCATTCAAGTTTTGCACCCATGGTATAGGCTGCATGCATTTTCTCTAAAGTATCTGCATCACAACGTGCGGCAACCTTGTCTACTGTCGCAATCACATTACGAACCGCTGTATGGAACTCTTCACCCGCGTAGGTATCGATCCATGCCTGATAAGGATTGTTCGGGACTGACTTACTTACAATGTCTTTACCGACTTCAGCATAAATCCAGAAGCAAGGTAAAAGTGCAGCAAGTACAACAGGGTAGCTTTCAGACCAAGCAGTTGCTGTCAAAAATGAAGTGTAATGATGGCCTGCCAAGGTCAACGGCGTATTTTTAAATTCTTCTTTGGTGACACCAAAGTTTTTCATGAAGTCATCATGCAAGCTACGTTCAACCACAATTGCAATTTTAGCTGCATCTGAAAATTGCATAATATCGTCAGCCTCAAAGGCCTTTGCTGCTGCAACAGCAAGCACACGACCATAGGCCACTAAATATTGAGCATCTTGAATAACATAATGACAAAAAGCTTCTTTATCTAAAGTACCGTTAGCAAGTTCCTGATTAAAAGGCAGGTCGAGAATTTTTTGATATAAATTTAAATTGCGTTGCCAAAGTTCTTGAGAAAAAAGCATAAAAACATTCCATTTAAATTAAGACAGCTGAACCAGATTTTAAATCAATTTTAAAATACAAAAATAATAATGATAGATATATCGAAAGAAAATATTTAATACGATTAATGAGTTAATTAAATATTATAAATTTCTTTATTAAACAGAGAGATAAAGTAAATGGAATAACGGCACAAAACAACATCGTTTTGTGGTTAATTATCGATATAATAGCGGCGGTTTTTAAGAAAGATTAAATTTATTCTTGGTATAGGTCTGATCCATGAAGCATTTCCGATTTTCGATATTTTTTACGGTGGTGTGTTTAGCACTATCCGCGTATTGGGGTTTTACCCATGGACCTGAAGCGGGCGTGTCTACCATGCTTAAAGCTTTAACAATTACAGCCATTTTAGCTGTAATGGAGGTCTCTTTATCTTTTGACAATGCTGTCGTAAATGCATCGGTTCTACGTAATTGGGATCCGTTCTGGAAAATGCTCTTTTTAACGGTAGGTATTTTAATCGCCGTTTTTGGTATGCGTTTAATTTTCCCGGTGGCGATTGTTGCGGTGACTGCGGATATGGGAATGATTGAAGTAGCTAAATTGGCACTCAATGATCCGAAAACCTATTCTGAACGTTTAATGGCACATCACGCTGAAATTTCGGCTTTTGGTGGAACATTCTTATTATTGGTGTTCTTAAACTTCTTCTTTGATGAAGAAAAAGAAACCCATTGGTTCAGATGGCTTGAAGCTAAACTTTCTAGTTTAGCAAGCGTACCAGCAATGTCTGTCTTTATTGCTCTAATTGCGATGTTAATTATGGCAGCAAATGTTGATGAGTCGCAGCGCCTTGTGGTGACTATGGCTGGTATTTGGGGCATTGTGGTTTATATTGGCGTTGAAGTATTAAGTCATATGTTAGGTGGTGAGCCTGAAATTGACGAAGATGGCAATGCTATTATGAAAGATGGATCGGGCGCGGCTTCTGGCGTAGTTAAAGCGGGTATAGGTGGTTTCTTATATCTTGAAGTGTTAGATGCATCATTCAGTTTTGATGGTGTAATCGGTGCATTTGCGATTACCAGCGATGTTGTCGTGATTATGCTGGGCCTTGCGATCGGCGCTATTTTTGTCCGTTCAATGACAGTTTACCTTGTTGAAAAAGGCACACTAGATGCCTATGTGTTCTTGGAACATGGCGCGCATTATGCGATCGGTGCTTTAGCATTCATTATGATTGCAAGTGGTACAGGCGTACATGTACCTGAAGTTGTTACTGGTTTAATTGGTGTAGCGTTTATTGTTTGGGCGGTTATTGCTTCAATTCAATATTCAAAGCGCGAGCAACAATCGCCTTAAGCTAATTTTCAGTAAAGTTCGATAGAATAAAGAGGCTAAATGCCTCTTTATTTTTTTAAGCCCAAATCGTTATTTTAAATAAGGTGTTCCGTATTTTTAGAAACGAATCGGCTTATAATTTACCTAGTTTGATAACGTGTATTGATATGATGAATGCTTTGGAACGTCGCTCAACTTTTGCCTTAAGTAGTATTTTTGCGCTACGCATGTTGGGCTTGTTCATGATTATTCCTGTCTTTTCTGTAGTTGGGCAGTCATATCAATATGCGACTCCAGCACTCATTGGTTTGGCTGTAGGTGTCTACGGCTTAAGTCAGGCGATTTTGCAAATTCCATTTAGCTTACTGGCTGACCGTTTTAGCCGTAAACCACTTGTGGTCTTTGGTCTATTACTGTTTGCGATTGGTGGTGCAATTGCGGGTTTATCTGACACGATTTATGGCGTAATTATTGGTCGTGCTATCGCTGGTGCTGGTGCAGTTTCAGCAGTCGTGATGGCGCTTTTAGCCGATGTGACACGTGAAGAGCAGCGTACTAAAGCCATGGCTGCAATGGGCATGAGTATTGGTCTGTCTTTCGTGGTCGCTTTTAGCCTTGGGCCTTGGCTCACAAGCCTTGTGGGCATTTCTGGTTTGTTCTTTGTGACAACCATTATGGGCTTGATTGCGATTGCGATGTTATTGCTTGTACCTAAAGTCACTCGTCATCATCGTAATTATCAGCAAGGCTACATGGCACAGCTTAAGCAAGTCATTCAAATGGGTGATTTAAACCGTTTGCACGTTTCGGTTTTTGCATTGCACTTATTACTTACTGCCATGTTTATTTATGTGCCTTCACAACTTATCGAGTTTGCACATATTCCTTTAGCAAGTCATGGTTTGGTGTATTTACCGCTATTAGTCATTAGCCTGTTCTTTGCATTTCCAAGCATCATCATCGCTGAAAAATATCGCAAAATGCGCGGGATTTTCTTAACAGCAATTACAGGCATTATCGCAGGTTTGCTGCTGCTCATATTTGGTTATCAATCCAAATATGTCTTGCTTGCTGGCCTAGGTATTTTCTTTATTGCATTTAATGTGATGGAGGCTTTATTGCCTTCTTGGCTGTCAAAATCTGCTCCAATCCAGTCAAAAGCAACGGCTATGGGCGTAAATGCCAGTAGTCAGTTTTTAGGCGCTTTTTTTGGTGGCACACTAGGTGGTCAATTATTGATGTTACATAATACTGCGATTGGATGGAGTGTCTTAGCAGGGATTGCTATAATATGGTTGCTAATTAGTTTTGGTTTAGCTCAGCCGCGGTATTTGTCATCGATTGTGTTGCCATTGCCGCAAGTGCAACAGGTGAATGAGTGGACCACACAGCTATTGGCAATTCGTGGTATCGAAGAAGTTGTGGTGATGCCTGACCAGCAAGTTGCTTATATTAAAGTCGATAAACAGTCTCTAGATGATGCTGCGCGACGTGATTTAACGCAGTTGTTCGGTAAAGAGGTAGCCATTTAAGCATAACTCTTATAAAGTAAAACATAGAAATGTATAGGATGAAGACAGCTAATGCGTGGTGTAAATAAGGTTATTTTGGTTGGTACTTTGGGTCGTGATCCTGAAACAAAAACTTTTCCAAATGGGGGCTCGTTGACCCAATTTTCAATCGCGACAAGTGAAGCTTGGACTGATAAAAATACCGGTGAACGTAAAGAACAAACAGAATGGCACCGTATTGTTTTGCATAACCGTTTAGGGGAAATTGCTCAGCAGTTCTTGCGTAAAGGTTCTAAGGTTTATATTGAAGGTTCATTACGTACACGTCAGTGGACAGACCAAAATGGCCAAGAGCGTTACACTACAGAAATCCGTGGCGACCAGATGCAAATGTTAGATGCTCGTCAACAAGGTGAACAAGGTTTCGCTGGTGGTAATGATTTTAATCAACCACGTTTTAACGCACCTCAACAAGGTGGTAATGGTTATCAAAACAATAACAACCAAGGTGGCGGCTACGGCCAAAACAGCGGTGGTTATGGTAGCCAAGGTGGTTTCGGTAATGGTGGAAGCAACCCTCAAGCGGGTGGTTTTGCGCCTAAAGCTCCGCAACAACCGGCTTCTGCACCAGCTGATTTAGACGACGATTTACCGTTCTAATCAAAGTTTCAAAAAAAGGCGAGTTTATCTCGCCTTTTTTATTACTCAATTCCAAGCAAACGTATAAGTGCCGTGCCGGCAGCTGCCAAGCAAATCACTAATAACAGCGGTACTTTTTTCCAAACCAAGAACAGTGCTAAGCCAACACCAAATATACGCGCGAACCCCGCAAAATGTTGACCTTCAAAAAATGTTGTCGTCACTGCAATCGCACAGAGCAAAACAGTCGCACCGTTTGAGAGTAAAACTTGGTACTTTTCAGAAAAAGAGAACTTGGCACCCAAGTGAAACCCAGCAAAGCGAATCCCATACGTTCCAAGTGCTAGTAAGCCTATACCTAAAATAATTAGTAATTGTTGACTCATTTCTTTCTACCAAATATTAAGCCAAAAAGTGAAATCAGAATTGGAAGTCCTGAGGCCAAAAAGGGCGTGGTGATCAGTGCTAAAGTTGATCCGGCAAATACAGCTTTTCGAGTGGATTTATTCTTTAAAGCATTAAAAGTAAGTGCAATTAAAATTGCTGGGAAAATGGCATCTAAGCCAAATGTTTTAGGGTCTGGAATAGCACTTCCAATGAAATACCCCGCCGTTACACCCAGTGGCCAACTGAGCATAATGCATATACCACATAACCAATAAGCAGCTTTTTTTGTTTCGAAATCGGGCTGTGCCATACCAAACAAAACGCTTTCATCGTTCATGATATGAGCCCCGAAATATCGAGAATATTTGCCACGGATTAGTTCATTGACCGCAATACCAAAAGGTAGATGTCTTAAATTGACGAGTAGTCCTGCAATCGCAGCTGCAATTGGGCTACCACCTACAGCCAAGAAACCAATAAAAATAAATTCAGCAGTTCCTGCGAGCACAAACACGGATAGACAAAGCGGGATCCAGAGCGCTAAGCCATAACTTGCAGCGAGTGAACCTAAAGACATACCAACGACACTTGTCGCTAGACATACAAAGAAAATCGAGCGGGTAGTGTCTTTACTAAGTTTTTTAATTAGAGAGTATGTGGACATAGCATGATATAACGAACGATTTTCCATTATAATGAATAAGTCTGATCGTTTTGTCAAAACGAACGATCGTTTTTTTTATAGAACGGATGTGGTGAATGTCTCAGCCAATTGAAATTATTGCCAAAGGTTTAACGCGTGAACGTCAAAGAGCAGGGCTTTCATTGGCAGAGGTTGCTCGTCGTGCAGGTGTTGCCAAATCTACACTTTCTCAATTAGAGGCAGGACAAGGTAACCCTAGCATTGAAACCTTATGGGCGCTTTGTGTTGCACTGAATATTCCATTTGCACGTTTGATGGAAGAACCGAGTAATCAGGTACAAGTGATTCGCTGTGGCGATGGGCCAACAGTGAGTTCTGAGATTGCCAACTACAAAGCAATTTTGTTAGCGACTTGTCCGCCACATGCGCGCCGAGATGTTTATTTACTAATTGTTGAACCAGGCGAAGATCGTCTTTCAGAACCACATCCAGTTGGCTCTGTGGAGCATATTATTGTGGTTGAAGGTAAAGCTTTAGTGGGCTTAATTGATGAAGCTGTTGAGCTTGGAGTTGGAGACTATATTTGTTATCCAGCTGATCAAAAACATATATTTAGAGCATTAGAAACTGGTACAAAAGCATTATTAATTTCTGAACAAAACTAAAGAAATTCAATCTGATTAAAATAAAAACTAAAAGCCATTTACCAGCATCCCCTACAAAAAGGGCCAATTTTGCGTATAAATTTTGCAATTGGCTCTCTCTTTTATTACAAAAATGGCTCTCGTTTCTTGAGTGCCGAAACGACAAATTAAAGCTATTGGAAGTATGCATACGGAAGCGCCGGATAAGCTCAGTGAATTTACTGTTTTAGGAATTGGGCAGAACGGCTAAATTTTTAGGGGATATTTTTTGGCTTCGGAGGATTTCCGAGACTAGCCGATATCCTCCATATATTAAGGAAAATGATATGGCAGCTCATCAAAATGGTTCTGAAGCCAATCACTCCCAAAGTTTAAAACATGGACTCAAATCACGCCACCTGACTATGATCTCTATTGCAGGTGTTATTGGTGGTTCTCTATTCGTGGGCTCAGGCAGTATTATTTACAATACCGGACCTGTAGTTTTCTTAACTTACGCTTTAGGTGGTCTACTCGTTTGGTTCATCATGCGTATGTTAGGCGAGATGGCCGTTTTAAACCCTGATAGTGGCTCTTTTTCAACTTATGCTGACCGTGCGATTGGCCGTTGGGCAGGTTTCTCAATTGGCTGGTTGTACTGGTGTACTCTGGCCATGCTCATGGGGTGGGAAGCCTATGTGGCAGGAAAAATTCTAAACAATTGGTTCCCGTTTATACCGATCTGGGTCTATATGGTCGTGGTGATTGGTGCATTGGTTGTTGTTAATTTACAAAACGTGAAAAACTATGGTGAATTTGAGTTTTGGTTCGCCCTCATCAAAGTCATTGCGATTGTTATTTTCCTTGTGATTGGTAGTTTAGCCATCATGCACTTGTGGCCTTGGGGTAATCCGGCTGCTTCTGGTATGAGTAATTTAACCTCTCAAGGCTTTATGCCAAATGGCGGCTCATCCGTTATTACAGCCTTGCTTGGGGTCATGTTTGCCTACATTGGTGCTGAAATTGTTACGGTAGCGGCAGCAGAGTCGGCAAATCCATCGAAAGAAATTCGTAAAGCATCGAACTCGGTGGTTTGGCGAATTATTTTATTCTATGTAGGCTCTATGTTTGTTGCAGTATGTTTGATTCCTCACAACAATGAACTTTTGAAAGATTCAACTTGGGGAACCTATAGCGTGACTCTGTCTGCACTTGGTATTCCAGGGGCGCGCCATATCGTAAACTTTGTGGTTCTAACCTCAGTATGTAGTTGCTTTAACTCAGCTCTTTATACGTGTTCACGTATGTTGTTCTCTTTGGCTAAACGTGGTGATGCACCGAAAAGTTTTGGTTCTGTAAACAGTAAAAGCAGTCCATGGGTAGGCGTGATTGTGTCATGCTTCTTCTCTGTGATTGCGGTAGTTTTAACTGCAACCGAGAGTATGAATGTTTATGACTTTTTCATGTTAACAACAGGCGCGGCAACACTGTATGTTTACCTGACTATTGCTTATTCTCAGCTTCGTATGCGTAAAAAGTTAGAAGCTGAAGGCGTGAAAATTGACTTTAAAATGTGGATGTTCCCTTATCTAACTTACGTGGTGATTTTTGCAATTATTGGTGCAATTCTTACCATGTTGATTGAAGGCACCTATTTTAAAGAAGTGATTTACACCACAGCTCTGTTCGGCATTATTGTGTTCTTCGGATTGTTGTCTGAAAAACTGGGTTGGGGTAAAGAGCGTAGAGCGACTCATTTAACTCATAGCCATGAAGAAAAGTTAGTTTAAATTTTTTAAATAAAAAAGAGCCTTACAAACAGGCTCTTTTTTTATTTGTCTTATAAGAAAACAGTTAATTCAATGTGGGTACACCTGCTTCACGTAAGCATTGAAGCAAGACACCAAAAGCCATCACCATATCTTTTTCATTTACACAGGCAAAGCCCATGAGCAGTCCACGTTCGGCATGTGCATGCGACTGCATGTAATACTGCGAAAGAGGACGAACTTTGACACCACGTTCAAGTGCTGTGGCTGCAATGGCGACATCATCGCAAGAGTTTGGTAGTTTTAAAACTAGATGTAATCCTGCCGCTTCATCATATTCATGAATAAATTCGGGACCAAGATAACGTTGAATTAAGCTCACCAAGTAGTCGCGGCGCTTGCCATAAAGTAGACGCATACGGCGAATATGCGCTTCATAATGGCCTTCACGAATAAATTCAGCTAGGGCTTTTTGCTCAAGCAAGTGCCCACCACGATACAGCTCGGCTGCCACAATGCGTAATGGGGAAAATAACGGCTTAGGCACCACTAGATAGCCAATTCTTAAGGATGGATAAATGGTTTTACTAAACGTGCCCATGTACAGCACAGGGGCATCATTTTCTAGGCCTTGTAAAGACGGGTAAGGCTGGCCCGAGAAACGGAACTCACTGTCATAATCATCTTCGACAATCCAGCTATTGTGCTGACGGGCAATCTCAATCAGTTTACGTCGGCGGTTTAGGCTTAAGTGAGAGCCAAGCGGATATTGGTGTGAAGGCGTGACAAAAATGAGTTTAGGAGGCTTGGCCGGATTTTCCTCAGGAATAATGCCTTCGGCATCGACAGGCATCGGCTGAATATCGAGACCATTAATACGCAATGTATTACGCATTCCCCAATAAGCAGGATCTTCAATCCAGATTTTGTCTCCCATATCACTGAGCGCACGCGAGACTAAATCAATAGCTTGGTGAATGCCTTCGGTAATAATAATCTGGTCTGCATCGCACTGGACTGAACGTGCAACACGCAAGTAATCTGCCAATGCACTTCGAAGCTCAATACATCCACCTGCATTGCTATAAATCAGGCGATTAATATCGGGTTCGCGGCTTAAGCGTGCTTGAATACGACTAAAAATATGATGTGGGAACTCAGTCACATCGGGTGCTCCCGGCACAAAAGCGCCCCATTGGTGTGGCGACGCTGCTGCATAGCCCAATAAGTTGGAACCACGCTGCGATAGCTCATAAGAGCTTTGAACTTTCGGACTTGAAACCGCTTTTTTCTTATTTTGTGTATTTAAAAAACTCTCTGGTAACTTTTCGGCAACCCATGTGCCGTGTCCCGTACGGGCTTCTAAGTAGCCTTCAGCTTGTAGCTGTTCATAGGCACTAAGCACCGTATTTCTTGAAACATGAATTTCACTGGCTAAGTCGCGTGACGCAGGTAGACGAGTCTTGGGCTGGATGACTCCATCAATAATCGCACCACGCAGGCAACGGAAAAGGCGTTGATGTAGTTTCCCTTCAGTGTCCTGTTGGAGTCGTTGCAGCAAATGATCTCCAAGTAAACTACGCAATTGGCTCTCTCCTACAGTTAAAAAGTGGCTCTCGTCAGTTGGCATCAGACGAGCGAAATTACATGCATAGGCAGTCGTTGTAAAGCACCCTGAA
Source organism: Acinetobacter sp. 809848 (assembly GCF_000581275.1). Taxonomy (NCBI): domain Bacteria; kingdom Pseudomonadati; phylum Pseudomonadota; class Gammaproteobacteria; order Moraxellales; family Moraxellaceae; genus Acinetobacter; species Acinetobacter sp. 809848. Next base: position 11,223 of record NZ_JEXG01000003.1, on the reverse strand, counting down.
AATTAAGCACAGGATGCAAGAAACCAAAGCTGCAACTGATGATGAAAATATGAGGGAATCAAATGGATAATCAACATTCTGCACTTAACGCACGTAAACAGCAAGCAACTCCACGTGGTGTAGGCGTGATGTGTCAGTGGTATGCGGAAAAAGCTGAAAATGCCACGCTTTGGGACAAGGAAGGCAACCAATTTATCGACTTTGCTGGTGGTATCGCGGTTTTAAATACAGGCCATCGCCACCCTAAAGTGATTGCAGCAGTAACTGAGCAACTTACTAAATTTACTCACACTGCCTATCAAGTAACACCATATGAAAGCTATGTCGCTTTAGCTGAGCGTATTAATGAACGCGCGCCAATTGCGGGTCCTGCGAAGTCAGCTTTTTTCACAACTGGTGCAGAAGCAGTTGAAAATGCAGTGAAGATTGCTCGTTCTTATACAGGTCGTCACGGCATTATCACTTTTGGTAACGGTTTCCACGGTCGTTCATTTATGACGATGGCAATGACAGGTAAAACGGCTCCTTACAAACGTGATTTCGGCGTAATGCCAGCGGGTGTGTTCCACGCGCGTTACCCAGTGCCTGCTAAAGGTATTTCAGTAGACGCGGCAATTGAAAGCGTTGAAGATATTTTCAGTGAAGATATTGCACCACATGATGTTGCGGCAATCGTACTTGAGCCAGTACAAGGTGAAGGTGGTTTTAATGTTGTGCCAGCTGAGTTCTTAAAACGTTTACGTTCAATTTGCGACAAGCACGGTATTTTATTGGTTGCTGACGAAGTGCAATCAGGTTTTGCCCGTACTGGTAAATTGTTCGCAATGAACTATTACGAGACTAAAGCAGATCTCATCACGATGGCGAAAAGCTTGGGCGGTGGCTTCCCTATTTCAGGTGTTGTTGGTCGTGCAGAAGTAATGGATGCGCCTAACCCAGGTGGATTAGGTGGTACTTACGCAGGTAGCCCGATTGCAGTTGCTGCTGCGCACGCGGTTATTGATGCGATTGAAGAAGAAAACCTATGCGACCGTGCAAATGAATTAGGTGCAGAGTTAGTCGCTACCCTTAAAGATATTCAACAAGCAACAGGCGACGTCGTAACTGATATTCGTGCATTAGGTTCAATGGTTGCAGTAGAGCTTGAAACAGCTGAACAAGCAAAAGTTGTACAAAACTATGCAATGGAAAACGGGTTGTTACTTCTTACTTGTGGTAAATACGGTAATGTAATTCGTTTCTTATATCCATTAACCATTCCTGCTGAACAATTCCGTCAAGGCCTTGATATCTTGAAACAAGGTTTTGCAACTCTAAAAGCAGGTAGTGCAAAAGCAATGGAGCAATCTGCATGATTCAAAATAATTTGCAGTATTTATTAAAACATCCTGATATTTCATTAGAAGCACCTGCATCAAATGACTATATCGAAGTTAATGATGCTGCTACAGGTGAAACTTTGGCATGGGTAAAAACCTATGACCGTGCAGGAGTTGAAGCCGCAATTAACCGTTCAGCAAAAGCGCAGGCTGCTTGGAAAAAGCAAACTGCCTTGGCTCGTGCTGATGTGCTATTGGCATGGTACAACCTCATGCTTGAGCACAAAGAAAATCTGGCTCAAATCTTAACAGCTGAGCAAGGTAAGCCATTAGCAGAAGCACGTGGTGAAATTGGTTATGCAGCATCTTTTATACGATGGTTTGCCGAGCAAGCTCGCCGTATTGATGGTGAAGTGTTGACGCCAACCTTGCCAAACCAACGTCTGCTCGTGATTAAACAAGCGATTGGAGTTACTGCTGCCATTACGCCGTGGAACTTCCCTGCTGCCATGATTACGCGTAAAGCAGGTCCAGCCATTGCTGCGGGTTGTTCAATGTTGGTTAAACCAGCAGAACAAACGCCGTTAACCGCCTATGCACTTGAAGTATTGGCTTTACAGGCAGGTTTACCAGCTGATGTTTTAATTAACATTAGTGGTGATGCGGTTGAAGTGGGTAAAACACTATGTGAAAGCGATATTGTTCGTAAGTTAAGCTTCACAGGTTCAACTCAAGTTGGCCGTATCTTGATGCAACAATGTGCGCCAACCATTAAAAAGCTTTCACTTGAACTCGGTGGTAATGCACCAGTTGTGGTATTTGATGATGCTAACCTTGAGCAAGCAGTTCAGGGCATTATGGCAAGTAAATATCGCAATAGCGGTCAAACCTGTGTATGTGCTAACCGTATTTATGTTCAAGACGGTATTTACGATGCATTGGCAGAGCGTTTGGTTGAAGCTGTGTCTAAGCTTAAAGTTGGCGATGGCCGTCAAGAAGGTTCAACTCAAGGGCCTTTAATCGATGAAGACGCGATTGCAAAAGTTCAGTCTCATATTGCAGATGCAACTGAGAAAGGCGCAACAGTTCGTATTGGTGGTCAACGCTCGGCACTGGGCGGTACATTCTTTGAGCCAACAGTTTTAACTGGCGTAACACAAGACATGAAAGTATCTAAAGAAGAAACTTTTGGTCCGCTTGCACCACTATTCCGCTTTAAAACCGAAGATGAAGCAGTGGCAATGGCGAACGATACCGAGTTCGGTTTAGCTGCTTATTTGTTTACGCAAAGCACAGCTCGTCAATGGCGAGTGGGTGAGGCTCTTGAGTACGGTATGGTCGGCATTAACACGGGCGCGATTTCAAACGAAGTTGCTCCGTTTGGTGGCGTAAAACAGTCAGGTCTAGGTCGTGAAGGTTCAAAATTCGGCATCGAAGAATATGTCGAAATGAAATACCTCTGCGTAGACTTATCTGAGTAAGGAATAAAGCGAGTTCGTTTTGTTCTGAACGAAAACATACAGTTATGCTGTATGTGATGTTTCACAAAAAAACCGGTCATGCCCATTCATGACCGGTTTTTTATTTTAAGTCGATAGATAGCCATCACGACTTTCAGGCAAACGCCTGAGTTCATCAATCAGCGTTTCAATTAGTTTTTCAACCACAAGACGTTGGCCTTTTCTCGAAACATAAACCAATTGCAGCGTACCAATATTCGACTTCCAGTCAGGAAGAATATGGATAAGCGTACCTTTACGAATTTCAGATTCGACGGTTAAAAAAGGAAGGTCGGCAATGCCTAAACCATCCATTACAGCATAGTAAACACCTGCCAAATCATTACTTTTTATTCGTGGTTGATAAGGCACATCAACCGATTCACCATTACGAATATTGCATAAATGCCAAATAGGATTTTGTTTTTGAGTACCTAAGCTAATACTCGGAAAGTCCTGTAATTCAGAATAATGTTCAATGATGCGACCTTGAAGTAATTCAGGCGAAGCCACCAGACAATGATCGGTTTTAATCACATCACGAACAATTAAATTTGAATCTTCATTGGGTTCAAAATTGGTACGAATCGCGAGGTCGATGTCATCATGCAAGATATCTACTCGACGGCTGGTTAGCTCGAGTGCTATTTCAACTTTGGGGTAGGTTTTTAAAAACTGATTTAAAATTTTTCTAATTTGAAAATGCATCATCAGAGGTGGGCAACTTACTTTTACTAGACCTTGAGGCTCACTTTTTTGCTTTAATAACACGTTTTCTGCACATTCAACTTGAGTAATAACTTTGCAGCATTCCTCATAAAACTCTTGGCCTAAATCGGTCACTTTAAAATGGCGTGTTGTTCTTTGAATCAGGCTGACATTAAATTTATTTTCAAGGTCAATAATGCGTCGGCTGAGCTTAGATTTACTAATATTTTCAGCATCACTGGCCGCACTAAAGCCGCCGTGTTTTACGACCAAATAGAAATAATAAAAATCATCAAAAGAGCTTATCAATGTCCGATCAATCCATTTAAATTTAAGATTAGAGCGCTTAAGCACTCTAATCTTGGCAATAGAACTTATTTTTGTGAGGTATTAAAGCTATAGCTTGTCATCAGGTTGCGGTAATCAGGGATATGATTTGAGAACAATGCACCTAGACCTTCCACATCATTACGCCAGTCGCGGTGTAACTCACACGCCATACCAAACCACGTCATAAGCTGAGCACCTGCTTTTGACATACGGTCCCAAGCAGCATCACGTGTTAATTCATTGAAAGTACCAGAAGCATCGGTAATCACAAACACTTCAAAGCCTTCAGCGAGTGCAGATAAAGCTGGGAATGCCACACAAACCTCAGTCACTACCCCTGCAATAATCAGTTGTTTTTTACCTGTCGCTTTGACAGCTTTTACGAAGTCTTCATTGTCCCATGCATTGATTTGACCAGGACGTGGAATAAATGGTGCATCTGGGAAAAGTTCTTTTAATTCTGGAACTAAAGGACCATTTGGACCATTTTCAAAACTAGTCGTAAGAATAGTGGGTAAATTAAAATATTTAGCAGCATCTGCAAGTGCTAATACATTGTTTTTAAATTTATCTGGATCGATATCTCGAACTAAAGAAAGTAAACCTGCTTGATGGTCAACCAAAAGAACCGCAGCATTATCCTTGTCTAAACGCACGTAATCTTGAGCCATTTTTTATGTCCTCGTGTTATCAAAATAAATAATCAAAAATTATTGAGTAGGTCGTTATTGCCTAAAATTATGCTAGTTGAGTTTTATGTCGTGATTAAGTCTAAAAAATAGGATTAAGAATTTTAAAAATAGGACGATCTTAAAAAGAGTACATTAAATTCTTAGATTGTCTCATAGATGAAATAATGTGTTGCTAATCCTGATCTATAAACTGCAATTATTGAGGCGTAAAATCAATACCAGTTCAAGAAAATCCTACATATATAGGAGAGATCAGATGAAGAAATTTCTTGGTGCATATCAAAATAACCACATGCATTGGGTGGGTGATGGTTTCCCTGTATATAACCTATTCTCTTATGACCGTTTAGGCCAAACCTTAAGCCCATTTTTGCTACTCGATTATGCAGCGCCTTATACATTCTCGCCAACGACTGAACAGCAAGGCGTAGGTTCGCATCCTCATCGTGGCTTTGAAACAGTGACCATCGCCTACCAAGGTGAGGTGACCCATAAAGACTCAAGTGGCGGCGGCGGAACCATTAAAACTGGTGATGTACAGTGGATGACTGCGGGTGCAGGCGTGTTGCATGAAGAGTTCCATTCTCCTGAATTTGCTGAGCATGGTGGTCTTTTTGAAATGGTGCAATTGTGGGTAAATTTACCTGCTCATTCAAAAATGACGCCTGGAAAATACCAAGCGATTGAAGCTAAAGATATTCCAGACATTACACTAGACGAAGAAGGTAGTCATTTGCGGGTTATTGCAGGTGAATATGCAGATGCAAAAGGTGCTGCAACTACATTTAGTCCATTAAATGTATGGGATGGTAAATTGGTTAAAGGCCAAAAACATACCCTCTATGTACCTGAAGGTCACACCACGCTTGTTGTGATATTAGATGGTGCGGTTGTGGTTAATGATGCAAATCGTCTTGAAGGTAAAACCGTTGCGATTTTGTCTCGTGAGGGTGTTGAGTTTAGTTTAAATGCAGAAGAAGACACTAAATTTTTAGTGTTGACTGGTCAACCACTCAATGAACCAATCGAAGGTTATGGTCCATTCGTCATGAATACCAAAGCTGAGATTATGGAAGCGATTAATGATTTTAATCGTGGAAAATTCGGTTCAATCATGCAAGAAGCATAAATTGCCGAATTGCGTTTGATTAAGCTCTAAAAGCAAAGTAATAAAAAGCCCGCTATCAAGTGTGAATAGCGGGCTTTTTCGCTGTAAAGGTTCTATTTTTATGATGGTTTGCATTGTTGTTTCGGCATTGTTTTGTGTGATTGGCTTCTCATTATTATGAGTTAATAATATATTAAAAAAAGATACTTGTAAAACAAATGATATAAATATAGTTAAATTATCTTATTTTATTTAAAAGATTTTTTTTAAATTTTTAAAAAATATAAGGTCTTATATGGTTCTCGGGTTTTGTAAAAAAATATAAAAAATGAGACGAGTGAGCAGTTAAATATTTTCTATATAAATTGATGCAAAAAATAAAAATCTGGTAGTTTTTAATACGGTGTTTTTTGGGGGTATGAGTGATAATCAAAAAAATTCTCGAAAAATGGGACATCATTTTGAATATCGCAATTATTGGCAGTGGAATGGCAGGGCTTGCGGCAGCAAGAATTCTGAAAGATGCAGGGCATACGATCACGATATTTGAAGCACTTCCTGGCCGGGGAATGGATAGCCATAGCATTGAGTTCGATGGTGGAATTATTGATGCACCGCTACGTGTGATGAATCCGCACCTGTGGAAAAATACGCTCAGCCTTGCTGCTCATTTAGGTATTAAGACCTTCCCGGTTCGTACTTATATGTCATGTAGCTGGTTATTCGAAGATCGTACGGAAACATGGTTAACGACATCTCGTAGCCGTATTGGTAATTTCCCGATTATTAATAACCGTAAAGGCATCCAGCAATATGGCTGGCGTCTTGTGAAAGGGATGTTGCAACTAAAAACTGCGATTCACCAGTTTTTCAAATCTAAAAATCAAGATATTACCCTCGCTGAATTTATTAATCAGAACGATATTGAAGAAGTATTCTGGCACGGTGTGGTTATGCCAGTGCTCTATACAATTTGTACGTGTAATCCAAAAACAATTGGCGATTGGCCTGCAAAAAACTTACTTGAGTTTTTACGTCACTTAACTGATGGCGACATGTTATTGCGCATGAAAGGTGGCACACCTGCATTTGTAGATAGCTTAATTAAAGGCATCGATATCCATAGCGGATCAGCAATTAAAAAAGTTGAATTACAAGGCGAAAAAGTACTAGTTGAAAACAGCCAAGGTGAACAGAACTTATTTGATCGAGTAATTGTTGCAACGCCAACATCTAAAATCGATGAGTTTTTAAATCCTGAACAGTTTGCAGAAGATATGAACCTGCTTAAGCAATTCCGCTTTGAGCAAGGTGATCTTGTCATTCATACCGATGCGACCGTTATGCCACCACGCCGTAAGGACTGGTCAGTGCTGAGCTATATGATGGACCGTAAGTTTACGCGTCAGCAATTTACAGTTTGGATGAATGCGGTTGAGCCAACACTCGTGGGTAAAAATCCTGTATTTCAAACTTGGCGTCCAGTGGTTGATATTGACCCTAAAAAAGTTATTTCAAAAGTGACTTTAACGCGTGCGGTTGTAGACTCACAAACGGTTGCTTTAAACAAAGAATTGCAACAACGTCATTTAGACCCAAGCCGTAAAGTATTCTACTGTGGTTCATGGTCGTGTGATGGCTTGCCAATTTTAGAGTCAGCAGTTACTTCTGCCATGCATATTGCTGAAATTTTAGGTGCACCTTTACCATTTGTAGGCTTAAAACCTAAGGTGGAAGTTGCCCCAGAACTCGGCTACTAAAATTGTGAAAACAAAAGTTCGAGTAGCTCTCTCTCGATTCATTCCCCATAAATATGCAATTGATGCATCAAGCTTAGGGGATGATGAAGAACTTGCTTGGACAAATTTGGGTTTTTGGAAAAATACCCAAAACTACCGTGAAGCTTGTCGCCAATTGGCTGACCATTTGGCACAAGCTATCAATTTAAATTCAAAAGATCATCTCTTAGATTTAGGCTGCGGACAGGGTGCAAGTTTGTTGCACTGGTTACAGCATTATCAGCCTAAAAGCCTCAGTGCAGTTGAATTGCAAACCCAATGTGTTCATAAAATTCAAAAGCTTATTCCCGAAATAAGCCAGATTTTCTGTGGTTCATTTTTAAATTTAAAACAATTTGAATTTAAACAATACTTCGATGTGGTGATGTGTATTGATGCGGCTTATCACAGTCATTTAAATTCATTTCTAGATTCCATCGCTCCAGTTTTGAATTCAAAAGGACGATTAGGTTTTCACTACCTAATGCGTGCCGATTCATGTCAAAACATGACCATTTTACAAGAACAAAAGCATCGTTATTTACTCAAAGCAGCAAATGTCGCTTGGGATGCTGTGCCAAATGAAAAAATGCTCAGAGCTACCTTGAAACAACAAGGTTTTGTCGATATTCAAATTGAAGATTTATCTGAGCAAGTATTACTCGGTTTTTCGAAATATATTCAAAATCAACAAGGACAAAAGCAAAGCCGAGGATTGGCAAATTTTAAAATTCAAATGACTGCAAAGTTATGCCAACAACTCTACCAAAATGGATATGTACGTTATATTCAAATCACAGCAATAAAAAAATAGGATGAGCCATGTCAGCCAAATATCAAGGATCGTGTTTATGTGGAGCTGTGAGCTACCAAAGTGAAGCAGAGCCACGTTATAGCTTTAATTGCCATTGCCGAGATTGCCAAAAGGCCACAGGTTCAGCATATGCACCAATCGCTTTTTTTCACCAGTCTGAATTAAAAGTGAATGGTGAGCTGACATATTTTGAGACTTTGGGATCTTCTGGCCGACCTATTAAAAGAGCGTTTTGCCCGACTTGTGGTTCTCAGCTTTTTGGCTTACCTGAAATTGCGCCTGAAATGATTTCAATACGTGCAGGTACGCTTGATGACCCGAGTCTCTATCAACCTAGAGCAGAGGTGTTTGTGAGCCAAGCCTATGCATGGGATACACTGAACCCAAACCTTAAACACTTTGAAAAAATGATAGAAAAGAGCAAGAAATAAGGCTTAATTAAAGAAGCCAAATATTGCCAAAGCACAGATTAAAGTAAGACTGCCAAGAGCTAAAAATAATATGGTTTTTCTATATTTTAGCTGCGGCATTTTACTTACAATGAAAATAAGGCATGCGAGTATGAGCGCTAAGGGCTGAAAAATATTTGATGGCAAAGTAAACATCTCGTTCCTTGTTGTTTTTAAATTTATTTTAGAAATAAAGTAATAAACTCATTATATCGTTTTCTTATTTAATTGACGAACAGAACTTGTTTATAAATTCATATTTTTATTTCCATGATAGATAAATCAAGTTTTAAATTTAAAAGAATCATGTACGCTTTTTCTTACATAAATTCGGGAAATTGGCGTCTTTTTATAATCTCAAGAATTGCCTATGATGAATTCATCAGGAACAGGAAGTTCCGAAACGTAAAACAACAATAATAAGTTTAAGCATCAGGACGTGAGGTATTACAGGAAGTGTACCTAGTAACGAAATACGAAAAAAGCCCAACAGGATGTTGGGCTTTTTTCATTTCTTATTAACGAATTTCTTTGCCACCTAAGACAATAGAGTCACAAGGTAGATTGTAAAATCTACAGACAACAAAAAACCCCATAAATCAAATATTCATGAGGTTTAATGATGGTGCCGGCACACGGATTCGAACTGTGGACCTACTGATTACAAGTCAGTTGCTCTACCAACTGAGCTATGCCGGCTCTTCTTAGTGTTTCGTACGTTTCGTATCGGAACGGTGTGCAGTTTAGCAAAACTTCCAAACGATGCAAGCGGTTTTTTAAAAAAAACCGCTAAAAACTCATAAAATCAATCCGTTTGATGATAATTCAACCGCTTTGATCACTGCGCGAGCTTTTATTTGCGTTTCATTCCATTCAGATTCAGGATTTGAGTCTGCAACTAGGCCTGCTCCAGCCTGCACATAGACCTTTTTATCTCGAATAACACAAGTACGGATTGCAATCGACATATCCATTTCGCCGTGCCATCCTAAATATCCCACTGCCCCACCAAACACACCTCTTTTCACAGGCTCAACTTCATCAATAATTTCCATTGCACGAATTTTTGGTGCACCCGATAAAGTACCTGCTGGGAAAGTTGCTTTAAATACATCTAGCGCATCGATATCGTCACGAACTTCGCCTTGCACATTTGAGACAATGTGCATGACATGTGAATAGCGTTCAATCACCATTTGATCCGTTACTTGGACCTTCCCAATTTTCGAAACTCGCCCAACATCATTTCGACCAAGATCAATCAACATTAAATGCTCTGCGATTTCTTTTTCATCAGAAAGCAAATCTTTTTCTAGCGCAATATCTTCTTCTTTAGTTTTTCCACGAGGTCTGGTACCTGCAAGCGGACGTACTGTCGCAATACCATTTTCGAGGCGAGAAAGAATTTCTGGCGATGACCCTACAATATGGAATGGCTTTTTATCAGTAATCGTTTGCCCTTGTACCAAGAATAAATAAGGCGATGGATTCAAATGACGTAAAGCACGATAAACCTGTAAAGCCTCTCCATCAAAATCAGAAACCATACGCTGCCCCGGAACAACCTGCATCACATCACCAGCACGTATATATTCTTTAACTTTTTCGACTGTCTCTAAGAATTTCGCTTTACCAGTAATTGATTCAAAATGTGGAGGTGTATGCGGCTTAGCTTGCAAACTAACTGGAGTAGCTAACAACTGCTCTAATTGATCTAATTTTTGCTGAGCGTCTTCATAAGCATTGCTCTGCTCTATATCCGCATGAACAATTAAAAATAAAGTATCTTTAAGGTTATCAAAGATAATGACTGTCTTTGATAGCATTAACCATAAATCCGGCAATGTAATTGGGTCAGCTGTAGGAACATTCTTTAAACGTGGCTCGATATAACGGACTGCGTCGTAGCCTAAATAACCTACTAATCCGCCCGTAAAACTCGGTAAGTTTGGCAAGAGCTCAGCAGATGGCACTTTAAATTGCTTCTGAAATTCACGAATATACTGAAATGGGTCTTGGCAATCTTGTTGTGTAATTGAGCCATCAGCATGTTGTATAGACAGAACACCTGCATTACATGAGAAAACCGTCGACTCACCTAAACCAATCATAGAATAGCGCGCCCAATTTTCGCCACCTTCGACTGACTCAAATAAATAAGCTTGCGTGTGGTCTTTAAAACGAGCGAAAACAGATAAAGGGGTTTCTGTATCTGCTAAGCGTTGGCGATAAACTGGAATCGTGTTGTAACCAGCAGCCTTGAGTTGCTCAAATTGCGCTAATGTTGTCATGAATTTTCTCTAATATGGTTTCGATTTAAAAGTGTGTTTTTCTAGATTCGGTTTAGACACGCCATCGAAAAACCATACGCTTATTCATTCTGATCTCCATTTCATTCATTAGATAATTAACTCAGCAAGACTATCAACAACTTGTTGAGGTTGGCAATCATAGATATTTTCTCCATGATTATAGCCATAGCTAACCACAATACAATCAATTCCAGCACGACGCGCAGCCTCAATA